>NZ_JBDSLS010000021.1:0-10218 GCF_039916245.1 Gelidibacter sp. | reverse complement strand
AATAATTTACCTTTGCCACCTTCTTTAAAATAAGTAATTCCTTCTGTCCATCCTTTTATGACTTGTTGTAAACCAAACGAAATTCCATTAGCATCACTTTTATCAAAAGTCTTACCGTCTAAAAAATAACCTTTATAAGCTACGGTTACATTAGAGGTTGCGGCTGGTTGCTTACCAGAACCTGGCTCATCCATAACATAATACAAGCCGGAAACACTCTTTTGAGCATCCAAATTATTTTGGTCAATATATGCTATAATTTCTTCATTATTTTTCTCTTTATAGTCTACAACGCCATCACTTTTATTACATGAAGTTAAGAAGGCAAATACCAAAACCATTAAAGCGTGTTTTTTCATAAATATTTATTTTTTAAGGGATCAAATATAGGGGAAACGAAATAATAAACACTACCAAATCATTTTGTGATTTTCAACTGATAGAATAGCATAAAATTTGAACGCAAGGAACACAACCATAAATCGAAATGAACGGAAAGACATAAAACCTTACGACCTTTGTATAATCCTTTGCAAACATTGAGGTAAACAATTACTCTATATTTTCTTCTATTAAATCCTACGAACATGATCTTAAAAAAACTACTTTATTCAACTTTAAAATGGTAATTAACCAAAAAAAATTAACTAGTTAAATAAATCATTATTTTATATGTTTGAAAATCAAACTTATACTCTTAAAAACACATAATGAAGCATCTCATCACCTTTTTAAAACCCTTATTTCTAAGTCTTTTTGGCCTCATAATATTCACAGGTTGCAACAGTAAGAACTATATTATTAAAAGTGACTTCGCAACAAATACCGAAGGCTGGACGATTACAGGCGACGCTCAAGGCGAATTTTCAGAGCCATCTTACGCAACTGAAGGTGGTGTGACCGATGGCTACATATTTGCTGATGATGACGTACAAGGCGGGGTTTGGTATTTCACGGCACCAGATACTTATCTTGGGAATAAAAATGAATTTTACGGAGCCACACTTAGATTCAGTCTCTTACAGGAATCTAAAATGTCCAGACAATTTGTGAGTGATGATATCATTTTTCAAAATGGAAATAACCAGATTACATACATCTTTGATAAAGAAAATTATCCAGGCAAAAACTGGACTGAATATGAGGTAAAAATCAGTGCTGACCAAGGCTGGTTTAAAGGTGGATACACTAGTAAAGTTCAAGCTACAGAAGCTGAGATTAAAGGCATTCTCTCCAATATTACCCAATTTTCAATTCGCGGCGAATTTGAAACCGGCCCAGATACTGGCGCTTTGGATCATGTCATCATTTCTAAAAAATAAAGATAAAACCTCTCAGGTTTTGAAAACCTGAGAGGTTCGAGATCTCCATTTTTCAAGAATATTGTAACCTATAAACCGACGGCCAATCAAATTCACATCATATGATTGCACCAGCTATCGCTAGCAATAAAGTTTAGATATAATTTAATTTTGAGGCTTTTTTTTTAACATATGTTGGCAAAAGCAATCGCATCGTACTTATAAAAACAAGTTACTGAAAATGATAAATTCGTATCTTTGATTAAAAGTTTATAAAAATGGATTTAGAAGCCCGCAAAATATCTTTTGTTCAAGAATTTTTAAGACTGCAAAACGAAGAAATAATCAGCGGGCTGGAAAAATTATTGCGAGAAAGAAAAACCGAACTTATTGAAAAAAACATGAAACCAATGAGCATGGATCAATACAACGTTGAAATCGACCAAGCTATGGAGGATTCGGAAAATGGACGCATGATTAAAGCCTCAGACCTAAAAGCCAAAATCCAAAAATGGAGCTAGAGGTTTATTGGTTACAATTAGCCGAAGATAAGCTTGATGACATTTATACCTATTATAAATTAAAAGCGGTCAAAAAAAATTAATTAACGGCATTGTAGACACCACCATTGATTTAGAAAATCAACCTGAAATTGGACAAGTCGAATTAAATCTATCGAACAGAAAACAAGAGTTCAGGTATTTGGTTTTTAAAAATTATAAATTAGTGTATTGGATAAATTCTGATTACAATAGAATTGAAATTGCAAACGTCTTTGATTGTAGACAAGATCCAGAAAAAATCCTAGAAACAAAATAATTCTAGTTCTGAATTCTTTATAAAATCAGTTACTAGTATCCTACTATTTACCACAACCTTCGCGAATTTCTCATTCAGTTAGCGTTTATTGAATCAGGTTATTATAGCCGGGAAATATTCAAATTATAAATAAAATAAAGACTTTTGATCTCAGCCGAGCAGAACCTATTGACATAGATATGTCAATCAAATTCACATCTTATGATTGCACCAGCCATCGCCAGCATTAAAGTTTAGATATAATTTAATTTTCAGCCTGTTTTTCCTGAGGAGTTCTTTAATTTTACGAAAAACATTTTCTTCACAATTACAAATCACTCATGAAAAAATCAATAGTTACCTTATTTTTAATCTTTGGATTCATCTCTTTTATAAATGCGCAAACAGAAACACTGGAAGATCGTCTTTATGAATTGCCAGATGTCATTTTTACAAAAATAGAAACCCCAGCTAATTATGAAGCGGCCTACGAATTAAAGATCAAACAACCTTTAGATCATAAAGATCCTTCTAAAGGTTATTTTTACCAAAGAGCTTATTTGTCTCACAAAGATTTCAAATTGCCCACCGTAATGATAACGGAAGGTTACACCGCTAACAGCAACAGAATTGACGAATTAACTCGTTTTATCGATGCTAATCAACTCCGAATTGAGCATCGGTATTTTGGCAAAAGCAATCCTGCCAAAATCGATTATCAATATTTAACTTTAGAACAAGTTGCTGGGGATTTACATCATATCAACAGCCTATTTAGAAATTTATATCCTTCCAAATGGATCTCTACAGGGCGCAGTAAAGGTGGCGCAACAACTTTATTTTACAGATATTTTTATCCGGAAGATGTTGATGTAAGCGTCAATTATGTTGGCCCTATCAATAAATCGTTTGAAGAGCAACGTGTTTATAAATTTTTAGATACGGTTGGCACAGCAGACTGTCGTGCGAAAATTGAAAAATTCCAAAGACATGTTTTAGAAAATAAAGCTGAAATCCTACCACTCATTAAAGCCTACAGCATTGGTGCAAAAGCAAGCTTTACCTATCAAAATATTGAAGAAGCCTTCGAATTTTCAGTGATGGAATATCCATTTTCATTTTGGCAATACGGTTCAGATTGCAGCTTAATTCCTGATGAAAACGCTTCGGCATTTGATTCCTTTGTTTACTTGACCTCAGTTTCAGGAATCTCTTTTTTTAGCGATCAGTCGATGACGGATTACGCGTCACACTATTACCAATCGGCTAACGAGTTTGGTTATTATGGCTATGACACCAGCAAATTTAAAGGACTTTTAGACGAGTTGCCTACGAATAAAAATCCGCATGCGGCTTTCACACCTAACCATATGAAAGTTCCTTTTAATGATAAAGCATTAAAAGGGCTGAATGCTTGGCTTCCAAAACACGGCAATAAAATTGTTCATATTTACGGAGCGTTAGACACTTGGTCAGCTTCGGCGGTGCCTCCATCTGATAAAGTGGATGCTTTATGGTTTATGATGAAAGGAAAACATCATGGCACCGCCAACATTACTGAAATGACGCCAGCTGAAAGAGAAAAACTCACCAAGGCATTAGAACGTTGGCTAAACATCAGAATAGGAAACTAAAGTTAAGTTATAAATCTAAAGGTATTTTTGATTGGTGTTTTATTTAAAGATTGTTGGTGAAAAACACCAACAATGGCAAAATTGTTGTTAGAAAACACCAACAACGGCAGCGGACAAAACACCTACACTGGAAGAATTAATATCCAAAATACTTACACATGAGTTGCAAATTGAAAAAGGATGAAAGAACCCCAGAAAAGAGCATTGCACTAACGAACAGCGTGGCCAGAACAACAATTTTCTCATTTGAACGGTAGTTGACATAATTCAATACCACTTGAAAAGCCAACGCCAACAGTTGTCCTACCATTATTTGTTTAGCACAATTTATTATGGGTTTTTGGAAATACAAAAAATAATTCGCACATATAACCACGATATAAAGTGAGGTTATTACAAACAAAACCGTCTTTGGAAATCTAAATCTTGAGGAGTTTGCCATGTTGCGCAGTTTATATCAAAGGTAATAAATCGGAAAAAATCAGAAGACAATAATTATTATGAAATACCAATTATTAAGAAAATAACATCTATTTTTTGAAATATTATTAAACTATGAACACTCTCTACATCCATGGCTTAAATGGCAGCTTAACTCCCGAAAAAAGAGTCATACTCGAACGCTACGGAAACGTCCAGTCGCCAGCCATCGATTATGAAAACAATCCAGACAGTATTATGTGGATTTACAACCAGTATAAAGATGCAAAAATTGATATCATCATGGGCAGTAGCATGGGTGGATTTGCTGGATATCATCTTTCCAAATTATTTAAAACTCCTGCTTTGCTGTTCAATCCGGCATTGTCTGAAAGAAGTGTTTTTCAAAACATCCCTGAAACAGGAGAAACCAACGGCTCTTGCATTAGTATTGTTTTAGGCTCTAAAGATACCGTGGTCAGCCCTAAAGACACCTTGAGCTTTTTAGGCGATATATTAATGCAATCACAAAATTATAATATCAGCATTCGGTATGACCTTGAACATCGGATTCCTGTTCATGTTTTTGAGGAAGAAGTCACTAAATTCTTTGAGAACGTTTCTCCAAATATTTTAAAACCGAGAAGACTCTTTTTAGACGATCTAAGATCTATTGTGATGGTGTATGACAAAACCTTTGAATCTGAATTTGATATTGTGAGAACCTACGATGACTTCGTGGATTACATCATGAAAAACGGTCTTCCCGAATTCATTAGTTTTGATAACGATTTGGGACTTGATGACAACGGAAAGCTTGCTCCAGACGGTTTAGCAGCTGCCAAATGGCTGGTTTACGAATCGGGTCTCGATTTGCGAACTCTACAATATAAGGTGCATTCAGCAAATCCTGTGGCTGCGGAGCAAATCCGTGGGCTATTAGGGAATTATATGAAGCACTTAAACAATTTAAACTCTTAAAAGAATATTGTTTTTAGGTAAAAAAGGACCATTTGAGCTAAACCTCTTTTTTAAGGAGAGTGTTCAGTTTACAAAGACAAACTAAACCACTTCTATTAACTAAAGTCCACACCAACCCGATAAGCGCTCTAGTAGTGTTTTTAAAACAGATCAAAAGTCTGTTGCATTCGTGAAATTCATATTGCGAAATTTGAGCCAGAATTACCACCGTACGAATAAGTCCGTGAAATTCACATCAAAATTTTCAGAAGCTAAGTGCATAGTTTTAGCTTAATTTAAGATCAATGAATTTACTTTTCTTTTGCTTCTTTCAACTTCTTCTTTTCTTGCCTTTTGAAATAGCCCCTGAAGAAGAAATTATGCTTTAGGGCCTCCATATTTTCATTCAATTTTTCAGACGCTTCTTTTATATTAATCATGGTGGAGTCAATGTTTTTAATCAAAATCTTATCCTGAGTGATATAATTCAAAGTGCCTTTGGAGGTTTTTATATCGGAAATATAATCTTCAAGACTTTTGGTCACTTCTTTGATATGATCACTTGATTTTTCAAGATTTCCAAATACGTGTTGGATTTGGTTTTTGGAAACGGTATCACTCAAAAGCAACGCTGCCGCACTATCGTCATAATTTATTTTGGAGACAATAGTATTGATTTGAGAGACAGCCTCGTTGGCACTCAAAGTCATTTTTCGCAACCCATCCATTGACCTTTTCAAATCTTGAGCCATTAAACTATCGCTCATTAAAGCCCCCAAAGTGCCCTTTCCCTCCACCAATTGATTGGTTATGGTCAACAAATTTGCAGAAATCAAAGCCACATTTTCATTCGTTCTGTCTAATGTAGAAAGCATCTCAGTAGTACTCGTTTTACTGTAAACTTGTAGGAGGTCTCCAGAAACTACCATCTGGGCGGACTTATCCTCTCCAGGAACGATATTTACAACCATACTTCCAACCAGACCGTCTGAACCTATTGAGGCAATAGCGTCTTTCTTAATAAAACGGGCTGCTTTCTCTTCAATAGACATGCCTACTGTAATCTTTCCCGCTTCCAACATTTCGATTCTGCTAACCGTCCCCACATTAACGCCAGAATAACGCACATTATTTCCCAATTGGAGTCCATTTACATCTTCAAAAATGCCATAAAGTAGAATGTTTTTACTGAACATTTGCTGGCGACTTCCAATAAAATAGAGCGCAACAATAAGCAGCAAGGTGCCCACGATGACAAAAATGCCGACTTTTATTTTTTGTGACGTTGATTTTCCCATAATATTAAGTTTTAAAGAAGGCCTGTACTTGTTCATCTTTTGAATTTGAAAGCTCCTCAAAAGTGCCTTCCACATAATTAACCCCATCCACCAGCAAAATTATTCGGTTCGAAACGAAACGCGCGCAATCCACATCGTGCGTAATGATGAGGGATGAAGTATTGTATTTCTTTTGAATATCGCGCATCAACTGAATGATCTCCTTAGCTGTAATTGGATCCAATCCTGTGGTGGGCTCGTCATACATAATGATTTTAGGTTTTAGGATCAATGCTCTCGCCATGGCGACGCGACGTTGCATTCCGCCAGAAAGCTCTGCCGGCATTAAATCTATGGCATGCAATAATCCCACGTTTTCCAAAGCTTCTTTGACCAAGACTTCAGTGCCTTGAAAGTTTTCTATTTTATCTTTATGTCGTCTTAAAGGAAACTCTAGATTTTCACGTACCGTCATGGAATCATAGAGCGCACTTCCTTGAAATAGAAAACCGATCTCCGTACGAAGCATATCCAACTCCTTTTGCCCCATCGTCGTAATATCCTCGCCTTCAATTGTAATGCTGCCGCTATCTGGCTGAATCAATCCCACCAAACATTTTACCATGACCGATTTCCCTGAACCCGACTTGCCCATAATGACCAAGGTTTCGCCTTTAAAAAGTTTCAGATTGAAACCCTGAAGCACATGATTGTCCCCAAAACTTTTTTTCAGATTTTTTATCTCTAATACTTGCTTTATGTTTTCTCCAGAATTCATTTAGGACTCAAAAAATATATTGGTTATGAATACAGCTATAAAATCAATTATAAACAACAACATCGAGATATAAACTACAGCAGAATTTGAAGCCTCGCCCACGCCTACGGTTCCTTTAGAACAGTTATACCCTTTATAGCAACCCACCAATCCAATGGCAAAACCAAAAAACACCGATTTTACCGTTGCCGGAAGTAAATCGCTGAATTGCAAGGCATCGGAAACTTGATTAAAGTAGAACTGAAACGACACATCCCCTTTAATATTTTCAACCAAAGCTGAACCTAAAAGAGCAATCGCATCGCCCATAAGAATCAATAAAGGCAGCATTAAGGTTGTCGCGACAATTCGTGTGACCACTAAATATTTAAAAGGATTGGTTCCAGAAACTTCCATGGCATCAATTTGCTCCGTAACACGCATCGACCCTAGTTCAGCGCCTATTCCTGAGCCAATTTTACCAGCGCAGATCAATGCAATGATTACCGGCCCAATCTCTCGAACAATGGAAAGACTAACCATCGAGGCCATCCAGGATTGCGCACCAAACTGCATCAACGTAGGTCGAGACTGTAAGGTAAAAACGAGTCCTAAAATAAACCCCGTCACACTGACCAATAACAACGAACGATTGCCCATATTATAACATTGACGAACCAGCTCTCGAAACTCAAAAGGCGGACTAAAAACTTCTCTAAAAAACCGTCCCGCAAATAAGGTCATATCGCCAATTTCGGCGAAGAATACTTTAATGGGGTCCAAGATGGAATTCGGTTGGCTCATTTATAAATGGTATACTTAAATGTAACTCTATTTTAGATAATACAGATGATATTGAGCAGCTAATCACCTTAAAAACACAATTCTGTGAAAACATTATTAGGAGTAATCTTATCCAAAAGTCGAGTTTTAATAATATTTTGAACTAAAAAGTTATTGGCTATATGGTCTATTTTGTTTCTGACAAAAAACTTATAATTCATTGTTGAACACTGCTGATATAATTAGTATATTCAAACAAACCTAATTAATACTAAATTCCAAGTAATGAAAACCATTTTAGTGATCGCTTTTTCCTTAGCGCTTGTAGGTTGTTTAAATTCCAATAAAAAGACTAACGAAGAAGAGATCAAAATCATTCCCGAAGAAGTGGTCGAAAAACCCAAACCCATTGAAATACGGGTAAAGAAAGATGTTCCCATTCGCTCCTACTTTAAATGGATGGACAGTATTGTTTCAGAACATAACCAAACCCACAACTATCCGATAGACGAATACATTATTGTTCATAATAACCCTTGGATTATTGATACTTTGGCGCATACTGATTATTACTATCTGAAGGACAAAGGCATCTTTAATGAAGATTCGCAAGCCCTGAATGCTTTGACAAAAGATCAAATTCTCACCATTCCCGATTCCCTAAAAACAGAAGAACTAAAAGCCCAACTAAAGGCCACCACACTGGAATTAAACATTCCAGAATTTAGACTTCGCATCCTTCAAGATGGAAAAGAGCTCTATAAATTTCCTGTTCGGGTGGGAAAAGTTGGAAAAAAATATATGGAAATGGCCCAATCCACGGTCGATAGGAGAACACAGCCAGGCATAGGAGAAATAATCAGGGTCAACAAAAATCCGACATTTAGGAACCCTCTGAATAATCATAAATATGTCCGAACCAATCGAGATGACGGCAAAAACACGGCCCTTCCAGCGATTCCATGGTTAGAACCAGCAATCAATGGTCGAAGGTTGGGTCAACTTATTCATCCCACCACCAATTTGGCGACCTTAGACAAAGCCTCTTCCAACGGCTGTGTTGGCTTAAGAGAATCGGATGCATGGATCGTTTATTGTTACGCGCCGATAGGAACCAAAGTGGTATTTAAATATGAGTTAGTTGGAAAAAATGATGCTGGAGAAACCGTAGAATTTAAAAATATCTATCCTGGTTTTGAAAAAATTAAATTAAAAAACATTTCATCTGAATTATAAAAAACAGCTCAAGACCTAGACATCGGTTGCTTAAAATGGCGCCTATTGCAAAAACACAGAGCGTGTGTGAAAATAGGATTTCTAACCATAATTAGTATAAAAAAATAACACCTAACACTAATCCAACTCAAATGAAAAAACTAGCACTACTATTGACCTTCGGATGCATATTTTCCTTAACGGCACAAACCGAAGCAGAAAAAGTAAAAGAAACCATTACCAAATCAGAAATTGAAGGTCATATTTACTTTTTAGCCGACGACGTTTTAAGAGGACGCGAAACAGGCTCTCCCGAAATCAAAATAGCCGCTTCGTATTTAGCCAATAGCCTTCGCAGTTATGGCGTCAAACCAAACCCACAAACAGGCACCTATTATCAGGATGTAAAACTCAAACGCGTATCTCCTCCAAAAAACTCCTCCATCGAAATAAACAAGCAAGCAATTACGGATTACGTATTTATCAATGCGGCAGCAATGACTTCTAACCAAGACGCCATTTATTTAAACCATGGTTTAGCTGATGATTATAAGGGTAAGGATGTTAAAGGCAAAGTTATTATTGTAAAAGCTGGCAGTCCTGAAACCAGCGAAGGAAGAGCTGCTTTCGGTTTACGTCGCACCAAGGAAAAATTGGCCAAAGAACATGGGGTTGCTGCAATTATTGAGTTACTAAAAGTAGACGATGGCACCTGGAACTCAATAAATCATAATTTTAATGGACCGACCATAACCATTGCTTCAGGTGACAATGCCAAAAGTGAAGGTAAAGAAACTGCTTATGTTTGGGTTTTAGATAAAGACGGAAAAATGGCAGAACAATTAAGCGCTGCCAAGAAGATAAGTTCCAAAATAACGATTGGCGAAAAGCATGAAGAAGCTGTCGATTGTCAAAATGTTATTGGGATCGTTGAAGGCACCGATCCGAAGCTTAAAAATGAATACATTATTTATTCTGCACATTATGACCATGTGGGTATCGGTGCACCTGATGCTACTGGAGACACCATTTATAATGGCGCAAGAGACAATGCCGTTGGCACTACTACCGTT
>NZ_JBDSLS010000020.1:0-3737 GCF_039916245.1 Gelidibacter sp. | reverse complement strand
GTTCAAGTCCCGCCTTGAGTACTAAGCCTTGATAATCGAAAGATTGTCAAGGTTTTTTGGTTTTAGTCAACTTTGACTTATTGCAATCCTTAGTATTTCATCCTTTTCAAGTATCCAATATCAGTTTTATGGTTTGGAAGCAATATCTCATCTAATAATCTTAATTTCCTTTTTTATAGAAGAAAAAATCTCATTTAACATTGTTGATATATAACATAATTGTTATATCTTTATGTGATGAAATCAAGTTCTTTAATAAAGTTGATAGAGAAGGAAGGATGGGAATTGGTAAGAACAAAGGGTAGTCACCACCATTTTAAGCATCAACAGCACAAAGGAATTGTAACAATTCCGCATCCTAAAAAAGATATTCCAATCGGAACCGTAAATGCGATATTAAAGCAGGCAGGGCTAAAATAAATTTCCTTACTTTTTAAAGAATTGAATTAGTTAAATCAAATATACTATACGTTATGAAAAGCATAAATGTCTACGTTGAAAAGGCTGAAGACGGCACTTATTGGGGCACATCTACTAATGCGCCTGGTGTTGTGAGTGCCTTCGGAGCGTCTTTGGCGGAATTGAAGAGAAATTTTCAACAAGCCTATTTGGATTATATTGAAGTAGCCAAAGAAATCGGTGAAGATTGGTCTCAAGAATTTGAAAATCCAGATTTTATGTACGAAATGGATTTACAAGGATTTTTTAAGTTAGTTCCTGAGATCAGTATGGCAGGAATTGCCACGAAAGCAAATATCAATAAATCCTTGTTGCGGCAGTATGCGACAGGAAAAGCCAATGCATCAGAGAAACGCTTGAAAGAAATTGAAGAAGCTGTCCATGAATTAGGACAAGAGTTATTATCCGTATCATTTTAATAGTGTTTACAAGAAATTGATTCAATAAAAAAAGACCCAATGCACGTCAGGTCTTCTAATTTGTATGAGTTAGCTTTTGAATTAGTTATCGTCACCAACAACTTCCTTCGCAGCTTTATCAACAGCTTTGCCTGCTTCCTTGACTTCTTTCGCAGCATTGTCAATGGCTCTTCCGGCTTTTTCTAGCGTGCCTTCTGTCTTTTTAGGAGTGTCGTCGGCCTTTTTTTCAATAACAATAACACTTGGCTCATCTGTTTTCTTTTCTGTTTCTCTACAAGATGTCAATGAAAAACCTACAATAACGAAGGCAGAACTTAAAATAATTTTTTTCATAGTAAAAGTTTTAGTTAAGTGTGTAATTTATGAAACTCGAATCGTTAGTCCAATAAAAAAATAATATTACCGATGTTTGGCGCCAGTTTTTAGTCTAATTATTGATATAGTTCATGATTTGAATGACGGCATCTTTGTTTTTTAGGATGAACGCGGCATTCAGATTTCCGAGTTGATTTCTTTTTTCAGGGTTTTTAATCAACGTATCTAGATTGTTTTTAAGTTCCTGACTGTCTTTAATACTAATAACGCCTCCATTAGCTATCATTTGATAGGCTTCGGGGAATTTCTTGTAGTTTTTACCAATGATGACCGGAATGCCAAAAACTGCGGGCTCCAAGATGTTATGAAGACCTGTTTTTCCCATAGCGCCTCCCACGTAAGCGAGGTCAGCATAGCTGTATACTTTGCTTAAAATGCCAATCGTATCGATGATAAACACCTCGTATTCGGAGAGATCTTTATTCTCTTTATCAGAAAACAGTACAGTTTTCCTTTGAAGTTGGTTGACGAATTGATCAATTTGATTGCTTTTGATATTATGGGGCGCAATGATGAATTTGACTTTTTTTGATTGTATTGAATTGATGTAGTCAACAAACAAGATTTCATCTTCGGGCCATGAGCTTCCAACCACCACACATAGTTTGTTGTCTTTAAACTGATCAATAAACGGCAGTGTGTTGTCTTGAAGCAATTGGTCAGAAACGCGATCATAGCGTGTGTCTCCAGCAACGGTAACATTATTAAGGTCGATCGCGTTTAACAAAGTTTTTGAATTTTCATTTTGAACAAAAATATGTTCAAAAGCCCGTAAGGCGTTGCGCATCATCCCGCCATAAAACTTGAAGTAAGATTGCTCTTTTCTAAAAGATGCAGAAATCAAAATGGCTCTTAAACTACGGTTTTTTAATTCGCTTAGGTAATTTGGCCAGATATCATATTTCACAAAGATGGTCAATTCAGGATGGACGAGTTTGACGAAACGTTTCGCATTGGCTTTAGTATCCATAGGAAGATAGACGACCACATCTGCAATGCCCGTGTTTTTCCGGACCTCATATCCCGATGGCGAAAAGAAGGTCAACACAATCTTATGGTTCGGATTTTCCATTCGAAGTTGTTTAAAAATCGGAAGTCCTTGCTCATATTCTCCTAAAGAAGCACAATGAAACCAAAAGGTTCGGTCGATAGTAGTTAAGTGCTCTTCTAAAGTTGAAAAGGTCTTGGAGCGTCCTTCAGCGCCCATTTTAATTTTTTCATTGAAAAATGCTGGAATTTTGAGTAAAAATTCGACGCTATATAATGCTATGTTGTAAAGTAATTTCAAGAAGAATGATTTGTGCTAAAATACATTTCTTTCTATTATGTCGCTTTAAAAATGCTATTGAATTTTTAGTGATAGCTCTCGTGTATCGAACGCATTGGTTGAGCGAATAATAAATTAAACCTTTAGGAATGATTGGTATAAGAAGTGCAATTTCGTAATTTCGCTGCTCGATAAAGCCTTGAGGTTTTAAACTATCAATTCTACATATAACGAGATGAAAAAAATACAAATGGTTGATCTTAAGGGTCAATATCAGAAGATTAAAGATGTTGTCGATGCGTCTATTGCTGAAGTTCTCGACACTACAGCTTATATTAATGGGCCACAAGTACACCAATTTCAGAAAAATTTAGAAAATTATCTTGATGTAAAACACGTCATTCCTTGTGCGAATGGCACAGATGCTTTGCAAATAGCCATGATGGCCTTGGATTTAAAACCAGGGGATGAGGTTATTACTGCCGATTTTACCTTTGCTGCAACTGTTGAGGTTATTGCCTTATTACAATTAACGCCAGTTTTGGTTGATGTAGATCCTAAAACTTTTAATATTGATGTGGAGGCGATTAAAAAAGCCATTACGCCAAGAACGAAAGCAATCGTTCCGGTGCATTTGTTTGGTCAATGTGCGAATATGGAAGCGATCATGAAAATTGCTGAGGAGCACAATCTGTTTGTTATTGAAGATAACGCACAGGCTATTGGGGCAACCTATACGTATAGCAATGGTAAGAAAGCCAAAGTTGGTACGATTGGACATGTGGCTTCTACCTCGTTTTTTCCTTCCAAAAATTTAGGATGTTATGGCGACGGTGGCGCTATTTTTACCAATGATGATGATTTGGCGCATAAACTGAGAGGTATTGTCAATCATGGGATGTACGAGCGTTACCATCATGATGTGGTGGGCGTTAATTCACGATTAGATTCTATCCAAGCTGCTGTATTAGATACAAAGTTAAAGCATTTGGATACATATAATGCAGCACGTTTAAAAGCTGCAAATGCTTACGATAAAGCTTTTGAAGGTCATGAGCATATTGTCACACCTTTTAAAGAAGGCAGTGATGATAACCATGTATTCCATCAATACACCTTAAAAGTTAAGGATGTCAATCGTGATGCTTTGGTAAAACATTTAAACGAGCAGGGGATTCCTTGTGGCGTGTATTATCCGATTCCTTTGCATCTGCAAA
>NZ_JBDSLS010000019.1:0-3115 GCF_039916245.1 Gelidibacter sp. | reverse complement strand
AAATCTTAGTATTGAATTATTGCCAATAATAAAGAAAAACATGCTTCTATTAAATGAAAAGCTCGCTTCCAAAATTGAAGTAAAAAGTGGCATTTCGATTTTAGGATGCTTGGAAAATGTCACTATTGCTCATTTTGAGATAAAACAAAATGATATTTGGGTAATCATTAATATAAATGGTTGGGGTATCATTGACGTAGAAAGCCTGGATTTTTAAAGAACATTAGATTTTATAAACTCCAAATTACGCCTCACCTTAACAACGCAGTTGTTAGTGCTTTCCACCAACAATTTTCACGAGATATTATATAAAAATTGGATTTTCAGAATAAAAGTGATGTTTGAAAATCCAATCATTTTTACGCTTGTTCTTTGGATATAATATCAACCAAAATGTAGGTTACAGAATAAGGTTCTGGCTGAATTACTTTTATGACGGTCAGCTTGTAGGTATAACCTTCTTCGTAATTAAATCCCTCTATTCCTAACAGCGGTTTCATTTTGTTCTCTCCATTTTCCTTGACCAATAAGCCTTTTTGAGGTTTATTTTTTGAAAGTGAAATAAATTCAACCTTAGTTGGGCCAACTTCCATTTCAATCTGGAATTCATTATTTTGAGTAATAACTTTTTTCTTGGAAAGGGTTTTTACAAACTCAAACTCGATTGAAGAGCCATCTTGTGGCGGATTTTTTAAGAATATTTTTCTTGCTTCGATTTTGTATTCATAGCCCTTTTCATATTCCAAATTATCGTAAATAGATTGGCCACTTGTGAGCAGTCTTTTTTCTTGATTATCGCTCTCTGAAAACATTAAAAATTCACCATAGACATTATCAGACATAAAGTAAACATTATAACCGGTTTCTGGATACACAGTCATTTCAACTGTTATTTGTGCATCTCCATCATCGCTTTTTGAACAACTGGAAAGAAATGGGATCGAAATGGCTAAACACAGAAATAAATTTAATTTAATAATTTTCCTCATTTTGTTGGTTTTTAAAGATTAGTTTAATCTTTAGATGCTGAATACTATGAAAGGTTGCGTTACATACAACGAATTGCCATTTCTACAACTGCAAACCTATCAGAAAGTATCGAAAATCTTAAAAAAACGATTATTGTCAAGTAGGTAATTATCCGAATGGAAGGACGTTTGCTATGCCATTGTCCGTGTTTTCCACCAACAATTTTCACTTAACCTAAAAAAACCATAACTTTTGCCTTACATTGATTTGACGGAGCAGGATTAGCTTTGTTGATCCTGAGATGAGGTCGTTGCTCATTAAAAGCCAAAACCGCGAAAAGCGGTTTTCACGGCTTTTTTCATTTGTTTGCTTTTGCTCAACTGCGTTGGCAACGCCACAAATGAAAAAAGCCTACAAAATCTATGATTTTGTAGGCTTTTGCTGGTCGGGGTGGCAGGATTCGAACCTGCGACCTCCGCGTCCCAAACGCGGCGCGATAACCGGGCTACGCTACACCCCGAAATCAACTACAAGAGTTGAATTTCTTTTTAAACTTGCTATCCGGTATATTTAGCAAATCTTGCGGAGAGACAGGGACTCGAACCCTGGCGACAGTTACCCGTCGACAGATTAGCAATCTGCTCCATTACCGCTCTGGCACCTCTCCGTTTAAATAAAGAACTTGTTGTTCTGAATTCGGATGCAAATGTAGTACATCATTTCAAAGATTACAACTAATTTGTAAACTATTTCTTCCCATTTTTTTATTCTGGATACTCTATCCTGAGATGGAAGATGTTAGCTAATTTATTTTTTAAAATTTTCTTGATAGATTCAATCTCTTTAAAGGTAATATTAGCATTTAAAAACTGTCCGTCCTCCATTTGCTTGTTAATAATGTTCTCCACAAAGTGATTGATTTTGGTGGATGATGGATCTTTTAAGCTTTTTGAAGCAGCTTCAACGCTATCACACATCATTAAAATTGCTGTTTCCTTACTGAAAGGTTTTGGGCCGGCATATCTAAAATCGGCAGCATTGGCAGCAATATCAATTTCCTTTTCTTTCATATAGAAATAATATACCATCGTCGTGCCGTGATGCGTCCTGATAAAATCGATGACCCGATCGGGCAAATTATTGCGCTTTCCTATTTCAATGCCATCCAGAACATGGTCGAAAATAATTTGAGTGCTTTCCTGTGCCGACAATTCATCGTGAGGATTAATTCCGGTAGATTGATTTTCGATAAAATAGGTCGGATTTTTCATCTTCCCAATATCATGGTATAACGCTCCTACCCTAACCAACATGGCGTTGGCTCCTATTTCATTGGCACAGGCTTCGGCTAAATTGGCAACGTTTAAGCTGTGATGAAACGTTCCGGGCGCCTTATTCGCCAATTCCTTTAATAGCTTGCCATTGGTATCTGAAAGCTCTAACAAGGATACATCTGAAACCAATCCAAATAACTTTTCATAGATATAAATCAACGGCTGTACAAACAAAGTGGCTAATCCGCAGAGAATAAAAATTCCGAAGGCCTCAAAATTGAGATTGACGATACTGCCTTCATGAATGACGAAAAAAGCGAAATAGGTAATGATATATATGCCCGTAATCTGTCCCACCGAAATAAATAAATTAGCACGTTTATACAATTCAGAAACCGTCAGAATGGTTACAATCCCAGCAATGATCTGTAAAAACATATACTCGTAACTGTTGGGCACAACAAACCCTAATAAAAGCACCGTCAATACATGTGAGAACAATCCTAATCGCGCATCAAAAAAGGCTTTTAATACTAATGGAAGGACACAAAGCGGCACCACATATACGTATTTGGCATTATAACTCACAATAAGTGTGGTTAACAACACCATCAAAAGAATATTGAAAAATATAAAAGTGACCTTGGTATTATCCAAAAACACTTCTATCCTATATTTTCTTAAAAAAAGAAGCAGCATCAATAAGGTTAATGCCACTAAAATTGAGTAGGAAATGACCACCCAAGTGTAATTGGAAGAACTCCAAACCTGAGATTCGTATTCCGATTCCAACGATTTTAAAACGTCATATTTATGACCTTCCACCAGCTCGCCTTTAGCGATAATCAGCGTTTCTCGTTCAACATTGCCAT
>NZ_JBDSLS010000018.1:0-3024 GCF_039916245.1 Gelidibacter sp. | reverse complement strand
AGTTTTTGTCAACGACAAAGGTACCTAATTGCTATCTCAAACAAAAAATTAAACCTACTTTTGTTCTAAACAAAGCACCTTTGAAAATTACATTTTTAGGAACAGGTACATCTCAAGGAATTCCAGTGATAGGAAGCAGTCATCCTGTATGTTTAAGTGAGGATCCAAAAGACAAACGTCTTCGGGTTTCAGTGTTGGTCGAATGGAATGATTATACCTATGTCATCGATTGCGGTCCTGATTTTAGGCAACAAATGCTGAGTTCCAAATGTATCAAATTAGACGGTGTTGTTTTCACCCACGAACATGCCGATCATACGGCTGGTTTGGATGATATTAGACCGTTTTATTTTAAGCAGGGCGATATTCCTATTTATGCGCACATACGTGTTTTAAAAGCGCTTAAGAAGCGATTTGATTATATTTTTGAAACTGATAACAAATATGCAGGTGCACCAGGCGTAATGCCGATCCGAATTGAGAACAAACCCTTTAAACTAGGGGATTTAGAAGTGATGCCAATTAATGGATTGCACTATAAGTTACAGGTTTTTGGATTCAGATTTGGAGATTTTGCCTATTTGACGGATATGAAAACGATTGAAAAATCTGAAGTTAAAAAACTAAAAGGTGTCAAGGTGCTTGTTGTGAATGCTTTAAGAGAGGTTGAGCATATTTCGCATTTCAACTTAAAAGAGGCGCTTGCACTGATAAATGAAGTGAAACCGGAACGAGCCTATTTGACACACATCAGCCATATGCTGGGATTTCATGAGGAAGTGCAAAAGAAACTTCCTGAAAATGTCTTTTTGGCTTATGATAATTTGGTAATAAACCTATAAAATTTTATGAAAGGAAAACTCTTTATGTACGCATTTGTATTTGCGTTTTTATTAATCGTATTTCAATATGTGAATTCAAAAAACATCTTTGAAACTTATCAAGAGAAAATGACGAAGCACATCGAAAGAGAGCAAGTGCTGAAAGATTCTATACGAAAATTGAATAGAGAATTAAAGGAACTGAAGGATCAGCTTGAGTTGGAGTAGAGGTCGAAGAAATTGAAATTGAAATTGAAGTTGCCTGCCCGTACTTAGCTTTAGCAAAGTCGAAAATTCTAACACTAAACTTTTTATTTTAAATCATTGATGTCCGATTAAAACTTGCAGTATTTCGCGTAACCTTTTGTATATAGCGATTTTTAAAGTTTTCTTCAACTATGGGCTTCATTTGTTTTTTATTAGAAACGTTTATAAAATATGAGAATTTAGTCCGAGTCTTAAATTATATGCCGCATGCTTTCAGCGCTTTACGACACGAGTCTATATTCTAGGTTCTATCAACGCAGTGGTCTTGGTTCTTTTACTGAACAATAGTGATTTTAAATTTGGAGTAAGAATATTTAAGACAAAGTAATCTTAAATTTTATATACAAACTCCTCAACTAAAAAACTCAAAAATCAGAATTGAAGTTCCAACTTTTGAGTTTATATTTTTGACTCATAATCTTTTCTAAAGAGATTACTTCTCCAAACGCTTATTCAACCAACTTCTGAATTCATAAAAGTTTTGAGGCGCAACGCCGTGGCCCGTAGGAAATTCATGGTAGGTATTTTTAATGGATAGCGCATTTAAAAACTGAGGCACTTTCCGTGCCCATTCTACGGGTATCACTTGGTCAACACTGCCGTGCGAGCAATAAAATGCTAATTTAGAATAGTCCTTGGTTTCAAGTTCATCTGGAAGCATGTCAGGACTGATATAACCGCTTAGTGCGATGATGTTTCTGACTTTTTCAGGATAGGTTAGCGCGACGGCATAACTCAAAATGGTACCTTGACTAAAACCTAAAAGTGTAACGTTTTCTTTATTAATAGGATAAGTTTCTTTGACTTCATCGATAAATTTGGCAATCAAATCGCGTGACTTTATTGCTTGCTCATTGTCATTCCATTTGTTCATTTCGGCATCGAAATTAATCGCGTACCATGCATTTCCGTAAGGTTGCATGGGGTAGGGCGCTCGTGCTGAAATAATGAATAATTCCTCTGGCAATTCAGAAGCAAAACCAAAGAGATCGTTTTCATCACTGCCATAACCATGAAACATGATGAGGACAGGTGCATTTTCTTTTAAAGTTGAAGGTCTTGTGATATGATGTAAAGAAAGTTCAGACATTACTAATTGATATTTTTAAACCATTCTTGGAATTTTTCTCCAAAAACGGGAATGGGTTTATATTGTTCTTTTATGGCAGAATAGATTGCCAGTACCCAGCCTGTAAAAGTGATGATCCAAAAGGCTGTGCCTAAAAGACTGTTGACATATTGTTCTACCAAATTTGAAAAAACCAACATGATCATCAATCCAAACATCTGTCTAATGTGGAATAAGGTAAATTGATTTCGTTTTTCTAAATTCATGATGATGGCTATAATTAATCCTACAAAAGTTATATAACTTATGATGGCCAATTTTTTGCCCTCTTTAATTGTGGAGTCTTGCATATTAATTTAAAACCAATTGATTGTTTGAAAAGATACCGAAAACCTTACCTTTTAGTGGATAGTTTTCAAAGATGGCATTTTTTGAGCTAGAAAGGATCATCTCTTTATTGAATGTGTAATTTTCATTAGGATTGAACAGGGTCAGCTTTGCGTTTTTACCAACGGCAATTGACGTGGGATCAATCCCAAAACGCTCTTTGCCTTTAGTTAACAAATCGATTGTTTTCTTTATGGTAAAAACGGTGTTTAAAGCGCCGAATGCTGTTTCCAAACCTATGCTGCCATACATGGCGTAATCAAACTCTATTTTTTTGTGTTCAATATCGATGGGGTTATGGTCGCTCGTTACCATATCGATGGTGCCGTCCTTAAGGCCTTCAATAAGTGCAACACAATCGGACTGTGTTCTTAAAGGTGGTAAAACCTTAAAGCGTGTATCAAACGTTGATAAAACATCATCTGTCAGTATTAAATTATGAATAGCTACGCTACAGCTGACATCCAGTTTTTTAGCTTT
>NZ_JBDSLS010000017.1:0-5490 GCF_039916245.1 Gelidibacter sp. | reverse complement strand
TATTATCTGCTTGGAAATGGGAAAAACATATCAGAAACATTTAAACTGTAGCCATGAAAAAAGCACTTCTTTTTTGTAGCCTTTTAGTTAGTTCGATTTTAATTGGACAGAATACTTATTTGCATTGTGGGAAATTAATCGATACCAAAGAAGGTAAGGTTTTGACCAATAAAACGATTATCGTTTCAGGAAAGAAGATCATGGCAATTGAAGATGGATTTTCAACACCTAAATCGGCCGAAGATGCGGTGATTGACTTAAAGTCAAAAACCGTGATGCCGGGGCTTATTGATATGCATGTTCACATTGAAAGTGAAACCAACCCTGCTGCTTATCTGGAAAAGTATACCCTCAATGATGCCGATGTGGCCTTTAACGCACAGCATTTTGCAAACGTGACCCTGATGTCAGGTTTTACAACCGTTAGGGATTTGGGAGGTTCGGGCGTCAATGTAGCCTTAAGAAATGCGGTTAATGCAGGTAAAGTTGATGGTCCAAGAATATTAACCGCCGAAAAGTCTTTAGCAACTACGGGCGGTCATGCTGATCCAACCAATGGTGCCAAAAGAGGACTGTTGGGTGATCCAGGCCCAAAGGAAGGTGTGGTCAATAGTGTGGAAGATGCGAAAAAAGCGGTAAGGGAACGTTATAAAAATGGTGCCGATTGGATAAAAATTACGGCTACGGGTGGGGTGTTGAGTGT
Organism: Gelidibacter sp.; assembly: GCF_039916245.1. Classification (GTDB taxonomy): domain Bacteria; phylum Bacteroidota; class Bacteroidia; order Flavobacteriales; family Flavobacteriaceae; genus Gelidibacter. The sequence goes on along the minus strand of NZ_JBDSLS010000017.1, from coordinate 4,787 downwards.
TGCGAAAAGCGGACAGAATCCACAATTTACGGTAGAGGAAATCAAAGCGATTTGCGATACTGCTAAAGACTACGGACTTGAAGTTGCCGCTCATGCACATGGCGATGAAGGCATGCAACGCGCCATCCTTGGTGGTGTAAAGACCATTGAACACGGGACGTTTATGAGTGATGAAACCATGGAGCTTATGAAAAAGCATGACGTGTATTTGGTGCCTACCATTACTGCAGGAAAATCAGTTTCTGAAAAGGCCAAAATCCCTAATTATTATCCAGAGGTGATCGTTGGAAAAGCGTTGGATATAGGCCCGAAAATTCAATCCATGTTTGGAAAAGCCTATAAAAAAGGTGTTAAAATAGCTTTTGGAACTGATGCCGCGGTTTTTGCCCATGGCGAAAATGCGAAAGAGTTTGGTTATATGGTTGAGGCAGGAATGCCAGCCATTAAAGCAATACAAAGTGCTACCGTCACAAATGCCATGTTGCTGAAAATGGACACTCAAATTGGACAATTGAAAGAAGGGTTTTTAGCGGATATTGTGGCTACAAATGACGATCCAACTGAAAATATTGACACCATGACCAATGTGGTATTTGTAATGAAAGAAGGTAAAACCTACAAGGAATAACCGTTTTTGACGTTCATATCTGTTAATTATATCGTGTATCTGTTGTTAATATGACTGCGAAAACGGACCGTTGTTACGGGTGTTGTAATTAGCAAGTTGATTAACATGGTTTTAACCCTGATGTTTTGGATGTCTATTTTTGAATTTGTTTCTTTGTAGTTCATGATGACTAGAAATAATCAAAATGCACTTAATGAATTTTAACTTTAAAGAAATTTAATTGGTGAGCTAATTTGATTATAAAAACAAAAAGCAAAGTACAAAATGAAACTGATTAGTATTAAAAGAGAAACAATTCCTGAAGAAAGGTACACCCCTCAAATGGGGTTGCTCATGACCAAAGTAACGTACATTAAAAAGCAATTTTTAAGTATCCCTTACAAAACACTTCATAAATATAGAGAAACCTATTACGGCGAAGTGAAAGCTTGTGAAGATTGTAATTTAGCAAGATAAAATAGTAACTTAGAACAATAGAAAAAGCCTCAGATTATTGAGGCTTTTTTGATTTTATAATGCGCTTAAGACTAAATCTACTTCGAGAATTCTAGTTGAAATTTGATTGTTTTAAGCGTTTTGTTTTGCGAGTTTCTTCTGTTGAAAGCTGGCAATAACCAATAAGATCATTCCAAAAGAGACCGACATATCGGCTACGTTAAAGATACCAGTTCTAAACACGCCACCTAAGTCGATGTGAAAAAAGTCAGTTACAGAACCATACACAAACCGGTCAAATACATTGGCGATACCACCACCAACGATACAGCAAAATGCAATCAGGCTTAAGCGGTCTAACGCTTTATTAGTTAAGATATAATACACCACGCCGCCCAAAACAATGACCGGAAGGATCAATAATAAAATCCATTTTAAAGTAGGACTCAGGTCACTTCCCATACCTAAAAATGCCCCTGAATTTTCAACCTTGGTCATGATAAAAGTGTCGCCCACAAGTTGAATGATTTCATTTTGGGCTATTTCTGCTCTTACGATAAATTTTGATATTTGATCAATGGCAATATTGGCAATAATCAATAAGACAATACTTAATGTTCTAGATAGTTTCATTGACTACAAATTAGGGGTAAATGTTGCCGCAGCGGTTTGTGCGTCTCTGTTGATTTTCTTGACCAATCCCTGTAACACGTTGCCAGGGCCGACTTCTGTAAATAAAGTGGCGCCATCGGCAATCATTTGTTGCACAGATTGTGTCCAACGTACCGGTGCAGTCAATTGTGAAATTAAATTGGCTTTTATATCATCTTGGTTGATCACTGCATGGGCTGTCACATTTTGATAAATTGGACAGTTCGGTTTGCTGAAAAAGGTGTTTTCAATGGCAGCAGCCAATTGCTCACGTGCAGGTTCCATTAGTGGCGAATGAAAGGCGCCGCCGACAGGTAATACCAACGCACGTTTTGCTCCCGCTTCTTTCATGGCTTCACAAGCACGATTAATCGCGTTAAGTTCGCCAGAAATAACCAGTTGTCCTGGGCAATTGTAATTTGCCGCCACAACGATACCTTCAGTTTCAGCGCATACTCTTTCGACAATTGAATCTTCCAAACCTAAAACCGCTGCCATGGTGCTTGGTTGCAACTCACAGGCTTTTTGCATAGCTAAAGCACGTTGTGATACTAACTTTAATCCATCTTCAAAAGATAAAGTGCCATTCGCCACTAACGCTGAAAACTCTCCTAAAGAATGTCCTGCAACCATATCTGGCTTGAACTGATCACCAAGGGTTTTTGCTAAAATTACTGAATGTAAAAAAATTGCGGGCTGTGTTACTTTGGTTTCTTTAAGCGCTTCTGCTGAGCCTTCAAACATTATATCGGTTATCGAAAAACCAAGTATGGCATTCGCTTGTTCAAAAAGTTGTTGTGCTATGGATGATTTTTCATAAAGGTCCAAGCCCATTCCTGTAAATTGGGCACCTTGGCCAGGAAATATATATGCGTTCATTATTTGTCTGTTTTTAGAAATGCAAAAATAGGAATATTTTTGATAGATGTGAGACCGCTGCGCTTTTAGAATCAAGAACCAAGATGCTCGTTATAATCTATTGCGATTTAAAATCGAGTTCTGACTGGGAACTTCTCAAAAGGGTTTTTGGAATAAACTCTAGAATGATGTTAAGTTGTGAAGATGTAAGGTGTTTAGTTGTTTCAAAACTTGAATGAATTTATTTAATTCCATTCTTGTCTTCGACTCCAATTTCAACCGCTTCGCGTTCTTCGCGCTGAACTTTGCGCCCATTGCGGTTAGTTTATTTAAACCCAAAGACTTAAAGGATTTTAGCAAAGGTTGCAACGGAAAAAAAATGAAATCAAAAATGCACCATTCCTATAAACGACGGATTTAATACTTCAACATTTTTTATTCAGTATTCGATATTCGACATTAAAAGGCTTCGATTTCTTAAAATAACGAGAAGTGATCTTTAATGGACGGCTTCAATTTCAACTTCCCGCCTCCGCAAAAGCTTCGGACGGGCAGGCAAGTTCAATTTCATCTTCAATTTCGTCTACGCTCCACACGCCGCTTCTGCACAACGTTCGCCGTCAATGGCAGCAGACACAATGCCACCAGCATATCCAGGGCCTTCGCCACAAGGGTAAAGATTTGAAATTTGCGGATGTTCCAATCGCTCATTTCTAGGGATGCTAATAGGCGAGGAGGTACGCGATTCAACACCCACGACATTGGCTTCTTCGGTATAATAGCCTTTCATTTTTTCGCCAAAAATTTTAAATCCGTTACGTAAACTCCCGCCAATCAATTTGGGCAATAAGGAGTGTAAGGGTACCGATTTTAATCCAGGTTGGTAAGAACTGGGATTGAGGCTTGCTGAGAGCTTGCCTTCAACGAAATCCGTCAAGCGTTGCGCCGGTGCCACTTGACTTCGTCCACCAGCTGTAAAGGCCAAGCGTTCCAAATCTTTTTGATATTCCAAGGCTTTTAAAACGCCAAAATGCTCGTATTTATGTAAATCCTTATCCACATTGATTTCCACAACAATCCCTGAGTTGGCAAACGGGTTATTGCGTTTGGAAGGCGACATACCATTGACTACCACTTCGCCATTGGCCGTAGCAGCAGGTACAATAAAACCACCAGGACACATGCAAAATGAATAGACGCCTCTTCCGTTCACTTGATCCACTAAATTATAAGATGCTGCAGGTAATAGTTCGTCGCGTTCGCCACTGCAACTGTATTGGATGGAATCTATAATGTGTTGCGGATGTTCTACACGAACACCCATGGCATAGGATTTTGCTTCCATCGCAATGTTTTTTTCATGAAGCAGATAAAAAATATCCCTCGCCGAATGTCCCATCGCTAAAATGACACGATCGACTTTCAATTCGTCGCCGTTTTGAAGTTGAAGCGCTGTTACTTTATGGTCTTTGATAGTGAAATCTGTAACTCGGGTATCAAAATGTACCTCGCCGCCATAATTCAGAATTGTTTCACGAACATTCTGAACCACTTTAGGGAGTTTGTTAGTGCCAATATGCGGATGGGCATCCACTAAAATTTGATCCGTAGCACCATGAAACACGAGGTTTTCAAAAATTCGACGCACGTCGCCACGCTTTAAACTTCTGGTGTATAGTTTGCCGTCACTATAAGTCCCCGCGCCACCTTCGCCAAAACAATAATTAGAATCCTCATTCACAAAATGATCCCGATTGATGGCTTTTAAATCCCGACGTCGCTCTTGAACATTCTTGCCGCGTTCCAAAACTATCGGCTTAAATCCCAATTCAATACAACGCAGGGCGGCATACATTCCTGCAGGGCCAAAGCCAATAATATGAATGGGTTTTCCGTTGGATACATCTTTATAATCAAAATGATAATCAGAGGTTTGGGAAACGGGTTCATTGATGTAAACCGCGACTTTATAATTGAAAATAATCTGCTTTTTTCGGGCATCAATTGATTTGCGGAGCACCTTAATACCTGATATTTTATCTATAGGAATACCAAGGAATTTAGCTGCTTTGCGTGTTAAAATATCAGGGCGTTTTTCTTCCAGGAGACTAACCCGAAGCTGAATGTCTTTTATCATGGTGCAAAATTAATTAAAAAGCGATGAGAATAGGGCCGTCTGTGGAAAATTAAATTCTTATGCCAATATCTGAATGAC
>NZ_JBDSLS010000016.1:0-2549 GCF_039916245.1 Gelidibacter sp. | reverse complement strand
TGTTCTCATATTGTTTAGTTGGCGGTTTTTTTGAAGCTATCAAATTAAGTTAAATCTATGAATTTTAGTGAATCTTGCTTTGATTTCTAAAAATTTTGACACGGATTTCACGGATTTTCACGGACTTATTCATGCTTTGGCTATGATTACTCTAATTTTTCACTATGATTTCACGAATGCAATAGGTTTTCAGTCAGTATTAGGATTTACCAGAGTATATGTCGAGTTGGTATCTATTTTTTTAGTGCGTCTCGCTTTGTTTTTTAAAGATGTTGACACGAATTTCACGAATCCTCAAATTCATCTGTTTTTGGAAATTACGACACTAAAATATTTTCTATAAATTTTTACGAATTTACAAGGTTTTCATTCTGTTTTAAAACCTGCAGAGTATTATGATCCTTGAATAGTATTAACACCAATAGATAGCTTTAAAGATCTTGTTATTCATGTATAAACGATAATTTTTTCAAATTAAGGCTGCCAACTGAAGACTGCCAACTGAAGACTGAAGACTAAGATATATAATTCCAAATATTCTTATACTTACTCAACTGTCCGTAAGTATAGCGCAATACTTTATTTTCGGGAAGCGATAGCGAAGGGTCGGCTTTTAAAATTGCTTTGGCGTGATGACGTGCATGTTGCAAAATGTCCTTGTCTTTGATCACATCGGCTATTTTGAGATTTAAAACACCGCTTTGTTGCGTGCCCATCAAATCGCCAGGTCCGCGAAGTTGCAGGTCAACTTCGGCAATTTCAAAGCCGTCATTGGTGCTGACCATGGTTTGAAGTCGGGTTTTGCTGTCTTCACTAAGTTTGTGGCTCGTCATCAAAATGCAATAACTCTGTTCGGCACCACGACCTACGCGACCTCTTAATTGGTGTAATTGAGATAATCCGAAGCGTTCGGCACTTTCGATAATCATGACGGAAGCATTAGGAACGTTAACACCAACTTCAATAACTGTGGTGGCGACCATGATTTGCGTTTCGCCTTTTACAAAACGCTGCATCTCGAAATCTTTATCGGCAGGTTTCATTTGCCCATGAACAATTGAGATTTGATATTCGGGCATTGGAAATTCCCTAACGATACTTTCGTAGCCATCCATCAAATCTTTATAATCCATTTTTTCGCTTTCTTGGATCAGCGGATATACGATATAAATCTGTCTGCCTTTTGCAATTTCCTCTCGGATAAATTTGAAAACTTTTAAGCGATTTTTGTCATACCGATGGACAGTTTTTACATCCTTTCTTCCAGGTGGTAATTCGTCAATTACGGACACGTCCAAATCGCCATAAACGGACATGGCTAAAGTTCTTGGAATGGGGGTTGCGGTCATAATTAAAATGTGCGGAGGCGAGGTGTTTTTATGCCATAATTTACTGCGTTGCGCCACTCCAAAACGATGCTGTTCATCAATGACGGCAAGCCCTAAATTCTTGAATTTTACTTTATCTTCGAGCAAGGCATGGGTGCCAATTAAGATGTCTAATTCGCCATTTTCGAGCGCCTCATGAATTTTTCGCCGCTCTGAAGTTTTAGTTGAACCAGTGAGCAGTTTTATACTGATGTTCAAATTATTACATAGCTCAACTAATCCGTGATAGTGTTGGACTGACAAAATAGCAGTCGGTGCCATTAAGCATGCTTGAAAACCGTTGTCAAGTGCCATTAACATTGACATGAGGGCAACTATAGTCTTTCCAGAACCAACATCGCCTTGCAATAAGCGATTCATTTGCGCATTGCTTCCTAAATCGGCTCTGATTTCCCGTAAAACCCGCTTTTGTGCGTTGGTCAAATCGAAGGGTAAATGCTCCTGGAAAAAGGTGTTAAAATAGTGTCCGACATGCGCAAAATTAAAACCTTTAATTTTTGATTTATGGATCAAATTCTTGATGATCAATTGGAGCTGAATGTAGAATAATTCTTCAAATTTTAATCGGAATTGTGCCTTCGAAAGTAGTTCTTGATTCTCCGGAAAATGGATGTTAAAAAGGGCTTTGCTTTTCGAAATTAATTTCAGTTCTGACAGTAAATTATCGGAGAGTGTTTCTTCAAATCGACCTTTGGTTTCCAAAAATAATTGCTGCATGATCTTGTTCAAAACACGATTGGAAATTCCTTTGTTTGCCAATTTTTCGGTAGATGGATAAATCGGTTGCATGGCCGATCGGAGGTTTTTTTCGTGCTCTTCCAACAGTTCCATTTCAGGATGTGGCATGCTGAAAACACCATTAAACCAATTGGTTTTTCCGAAAATCACGTATGGTTTTCCAAGTCTAATACTTTCTCGGATCCATTTATGACCTCTAAACCATACCAATTCTACAATGCCAGTATCGTCCTTGAAGGTGGCAACTAAGCGTTTTCCTCTGCCTTGTCCAGCTTCCTTTAAGCTTGTGATTTCTCCGATAATTTGAACGTCAGCGCTATTTTGTTGCAGTTGGTTGATTTTATAGTACTGCGTTTTGTCAATATAGCGATTGGGAAACAAATTGATCAAATCTTGATAGGTGTGAATGCCAAGTTCGCTTCG
>NZ_JBDSLS010000015.1:0-17224 GCF_039916245.1 Gelidibacter sp. | reverse complement strand
CGCTGCGGCGACCATAGATCCAACTACAAATAACGGATGGATTCATTTGGCCTTTACGATTTCTCCAACAGAATGCGTCATATATATAAATGGGGAAATTGCCTCAAAAGGTGCTTTTTCAGGAGTGAATTGGACGGATTGTGAATTGATGTCCATTATGTCGGGAGCACCTCGATTTACAGAATGGGGTCACAAATCTGATTTAAGTGTTATGGATGAGCTGAGGATTTTTGATAAAGCCTTGTCACAATCAGAAATTAAATCCCTCATGTTCTAAATCAGATTGACGCCCGCACCATTTTTTTTATTGAGTTAGTTTCATTTGATTTTGGCTGCATTTTGGTGACGAAATGCAGCTAAAATTTTAGTGAGACCCGCAATTCTAAACAATGCCTTGGCGTTGTTTAGAATTGCGCTGGTCGAACTAACCCCGCTTTTTGCGGGGTCTCAAGTATAGAAATACGTACCAATAATCAGATAGTTTAAAATCAAGGTGGCTGAAATTAATTTTACCTAATAATTTTTATTTAATGATTTTTATGAATACACTTTCAACCAAAATTTTGACACTTTGGATTCCTTTTTTATTGCTTTTTTTAAGTTGCAATTCCAATGATAAAAAACAGGAAAATAAGATATCTGAAAGTAAGTCTACCGCAATAAATCCGGATGATCCTTTGTTGGACACCATTCAAAAACAAACCTTTAATTATTTTTGGGAAGGTGCTGAACCTCATTCTGGGCTGGCAAGGGAGCGTCTCCATATGGATGATGTCTATCCCACCAGTCCTAAAAACACGGTCACCACTGGTGGCTCGGGATTTGGAATGATGGCCCTTTTAGTGGGTATTAAAAGAGGTTATGTTACACGGGAAGAAGCCTTAAGCCGATTTGAAAAAATGGTAGACTTTCTTGAAAAAGCAGATCGTTTCCATGGTGCTTGGCCCCATTGGCTCAATGGCGAAACGGGAAAAGTGGTGCCATTTAGCAAGAAAGATACCGGTGGGGATTTGGTGGAGACCGCATTTTTGATTCAGGGGATGTTGACCGTAAAAGAATATTTTAAAAATGGTAATGCCCAAGAAAAACAGCTCGCCCATAAAATAGACCAACTTTGGAGAGGTGTAGAGTGGGATTGGTACACCAAAGGCGAAAATGTACTGTATTGGCATTGGTCGCCAACCGATAATTGGGATATGAATTTCCCAATTGGAGGCTATAATGAATGTTTAATCATGTATGTCCTTGCGGCTGCCTCGCCAACCCATCCTATTTCAAAAGAAGTTTATGATCAGGGTTGGGCTTTGAATGGTAAAATAATTTCTAAAGATTCTTTGTACGATATCCCTTTAATATTAAATTATTATGAAAATGAAGATGCTGATATTGGGCCAATGTTTTGGGCACATTATTCCTATTTGGGATTAAACCCTAAAGGCTTGAAAGATCAGTATGCAGATTATTGGCAATTGGTGCAAAATCAAGCTAAAATCCATCATGCCTATGCCGTGGAAAATCCGAAAAACTTTAAGGGTTATGGCGATAGTTTATGGGGAATGTCGTCAAGTTATTCAGTAAATGGTTATGATGCCCACAGACCAGGAAATGATTTGGGCGTGATTACACCTACAGCAGCTTTAGCCTCATTTCCCTATACACCGAATGAAAGTATGAAAATGCTCCATTACTTATACACCGAACAAGATTCCTTGATTGGCAAGTATGGCCCTTATGATGCTTTTAGTCTGGAAGACAATTGGTTTGTGCCACGGTATTTGGCAATTGATCAAGGCCCAATTACAATTATGATTGAAAACTATCGATCCGGAATGCTTTGGAATTTGTTCATGCAAAATGAAGATGTCAAACGCGGATTGGATAAACTTGGTTTCACTTATGCGAATTAAATTAAAAGTTAAGAAAACAAAATGACAATAGCTTTATATCCAGCCATTTGTGTAATTATTTTCGAAGAATCATTTACAAATCTTGATTGAGCAAGACTCAGATATGAGATATGATTAGTGAGATTCGTGTCATAAATAATAGTGGTTAAAAAAGATATTTACCTTGACAGTATAGAATAAGATTCCCTCCCGATTACCATTTGGATCGTGTCAATGAAAAAATACCTGTCCACGAGGACATAATGAGATTCCCGCCTTCGCGGGAATTAGATATAACTTTCTAATGAAAAATATATATAGTCTACTTATTATAGCATTTGTAACTTTTACCTGTTCCAAAAGTTCCCCATCGGAGCCATTTGATCCAGATCCTGTTGATGATGGCACTATCGTCATCGCTCCGCTGACAGATGTGGAGATGATGGATTTGGTACAACGTGAAACCTTCAAATACTTTTGGGATTATGCACAGTCCGATTCAAAAGCGGCAAGAGAACGTTATATTCCAAGCAATCCTTCTCAAGACCAAAATGTGGTCACGACAGGTGGAACAGGTTTTGGCCTCATGACGATTTTGGTGGGCATTGAAAGAGGATATGTCTCCAAAGCTGAAGCGGTCGCCAAATTGCAAACCATACTGACCTTTTTAGAAAATGCGAATCGCTTTCACGGTGCCTGGCCACATTGGCTTAATGGTACGAACGGTAGCGTGATCCCATTTAGTAATCAGGATAATGGCGGCGACTTGGTAGAAACTTCTTTTTTGGTTCAAGGACTCATTTGTATCAAAGAGTATTTTAAAAACGGTTCGCCGACAGAAGTAGCATTGGCCAGCAAAGCAGATTTACTTTGGAAAGGTGTGGAATGGGATTGGTACACCCAAAATCAAAACGTGTTGTATTGGCATTGGAGTCCTAATCACGCTTTTGCGATGAATTTAAAAATCCAAGGTTATAATGAGAGCTTGGTAACTTATGTTTTGGCCGCTGCTTCTCCAGATCATTCCATTTCTGCCGATGTTTATAATGAAGGTTGGGCGGGCAATGGCAATATTGAGTCTTCAAATGTACAATACGGTTTGCCGCTGATCTTAAATCATGCAGGATCACCTCAATTTGGAGGGCCTATGTTTTTTAGCCATTATTCATTTCTGGGACTAAATCCAAACAATTTGGTAGACCAATATGCCCATTACAAAGATGTAGTAACCAATCATGCTAATATTAATTACGATTACTGTGTTCAAAACCCCAAAGGTTTTAAAGATTATGGAAAGGATTGTTGGGGTCTGACCGCAAGTTATTCCAGAAACACCGACGGGTCATTAGGTTATTCGGCTCATAGTCCTGTGAATGATAAAGGGGTCATTTCGCCTACAGCTGCTATAAGTTCAATTGCTTTTACGCCTGCTGAATCGCTGCGCGCCCTGCATTATTTTTATCAGAAGAAAGATAAATTATGGGGAAAGGCAGGGTTTTATGATGCCTTCAGTCCGGAATATAATTTTTGGGTCGCTGAAGCTTATTTGGCCATCGATCAAGGTCCTCAAATTATTATGATTGAAAATTACCGTACGGGCTTATTGTGGAATTTGTTCATGCAGAATGAAGATGTTCGCAACGGTCTTGATAAACTTGGATTTACCTATTAATAGTAAAGGTATTCAGCAATTTTTATCTGAAGCCTAAAATTTAAACAACATGAGATTACACTTTAAAAATATAAGAGGCTTGATTGTAACGCTCTTCTTGATGAGTGCCTTAAAATTATCGGCGCAACATCAAGAGGCGTTTGTTCAAGAACAATTCGTCTCTAGAAATGATACTTTGAACTACCGTGTCATGAGGCCTCAAAGCCTGGAATCCTCCAAAAAATATCCTCTGGTGGTATTCCTTCATGGTGCTGGAGAAAGAGGGAGCGACAACACAAAACAATTGGCTCATGGCAGCGAATTATTCTATAAAATAAGAGATTCTTTTCCTGCTATTGTCATCTTTCCCCAATGTCCCGAAAATGATTATTGGTCAAATGTTACGGTGGACAGAAGCACCATGCCACTGTCGTTAAAGTTTCCGTCAGATAGTGCACCCACAAAATCCATGACTTTAGTGATGCAATTAGTGGAGAAAATGTTAGCCAAACCTAATGTTGATAAAAATCAGATTTATGTTGGCGGACTCTCTATGGGCGGGATGGGAACTTTTGAAATCCTTTTCAGAAAACCTGATGTTTTTGCTGCTGCATTCGCCATCTGTGGTGCAGGAAACCCTGAAACTACAGAATTTTATGCCAAAACTGTTCCTATGTGGATTTTCCATGGAGCCAATGATGATGTGGTTGACCCGCAACAATCCGTGGCTATGGTTTCCGGTATTTTAAAATATGGAGGAAAGCCCAGTTTTTCTCTTTACGCCCAAGACAATCATAATAGTTGGGATTCGGCATTTGCGGAGCCTCAATTAATTTCTTGGTTATTTTCTAATTCTAAATTAAATTCTAAATAATGAAATTACCATCTATCAACGCCGTTCTTTTTAGCACACTTACATTCTGTTTGCTGTCCTGCAATTCCTATCAGGCACAAACCCAAGTCAAACCGCAAAAATCGATTGAACAGAAAGTAGATTCAATCCTTAAACTAATGACCTTGGATGAAAAACTGGGTCAGCTCAACTTGCCTTCAGCAGGCGATATCACAACAGGTCAAGCCACGAGCTCCGATATCGGCAAAAAAATTGAAGAAGGAAAAGTAGGTGGGCTTTTCAACATTAAAACCGTTGAAAAAATCAAAGACGTGCAAAAAGTGGCTATGGAAAAGAGCCGATTGAAAATTCCGTTGTTATTCGGGATGGATGTCATCCATGGTTACGAAACCACCTTTCCAATTCCTTTGGGCTTATCGAGTTCTTGGGATATGGCAATGATTGAGAAAACAGCTCGTATTGCCGCTATTGAGGCTAGTGCAGATGGCATCAACTGGACGTTTTCGCCTATGGTCGATATCTCGCGAGATGCCCGATGGGGACGTGTTTCAGAAGGTTCTGGCGAAGATGCGTACTTGGGAAGCCAGATTGCGATAGCGATGGTAAAAGGTTATCAAGGCACCGACTTGGCCAATAATAAAACAATTTTGGCCTGTGTGAAGCATTTTGCATTGTATGGCGCTCCCGAAGCCGGACGTGATTATAATACGGTCGATATGAGCCGTATCGCCATGTATAATGATTATTTACCGCCCTATAAAGCTGCAATTGATGCCGGTGTTGGTTCCGTAATGGCGTCTTTTAATGAAATTGATGGGATTCCTGCGACGGGCAACAAATGGTTGATGACCGATTTGCTGCGCACCGATTGGGGTTTTGATGGCTTTGTGGTCACCGATTATACAGGCATCAATGAAATGGTAGATCATGGGATGGGTGATTTACAAGCGGTTTCGGCCATGGCGCTGAATGCCGGTATCGATATGGATATGGTTGGCGAAGGTTTGTTAACCACCTTGAAAAAATCATATGAGGAAGGCAAAGTGTCGATGGAAACGATTGATAGAGCCGTGAAGCGCATTCTAACTGCAAAATACGATTTAGGCTTGTTCGATGATCCCTATAAATATGGTGATGTCCAAAGAGCCAAAACGGAAATTTTCACTAAAGAACATCGCGACTTCGCCAGAAAAGTATCGGCGGAATCGATGGTGTTGCTAAAAAATGACCAACAAACCTTGCCCTTAAAAAAATCAGGAACCATTGCGCTTATCGGACCTTTGGCCAACAATGCCGTAAATATGGCGGGTACTTGGAGTGTGGCCACCAAACAGGAAAAATCCAATCCGTTGTTAGAAGGTTTGAAAACTGTGGTAGGGAATAAGGCTAAGATTTTATATGCCAAAGGCAGTAATTTGGATGCGAATTTAGAATACGAACAACGGGTAACCATGTTTGGAAAAGACATTCCACGTGATGGACGTAAAGATCAACAAATGTTGGAGGAAGCATTGGAGATTGCTTCCAAATCGGATGTGATTATTGCTGCTTTAGGAGAGTCGGCTGAAATGAGTGGCGAAAGCAGTAGCCGAACCAATCTTGATATTCCGCAAATACAAAAGGATTTATTGCAAGCCCTTTTAAAAACAGGAAAACCTGTGGTTTTGGTCATGTTTACGGGACGACCATTGACCATTCAAGAAGAGGTGGAGACTGTTCCTGCTATTTTGAATGTCTGGTTTCCTGGCAGTGAAGCAGGTTTAGCCATTTCTGATGTTCTTTTTGGCGATGTCAATCCTTCAGGAAAGTTAACCGCGACGTTTCCGCGTAATGTTGGACAAATCCCCATTTATTACAATCACAAAAACACAGGGCGTCCTTTGAATAATAAAGAGGGCACTTTTGAGAAATTCCGAAGCAATTATTTAGATGTTCGCAATGAACCTTTATTTCCTTTCGGATATGGATTGAGCTATACCACGTTCGATTATTCCAACTTAAAACTGAGCAACAATCAAATGGCTATGGACGGGACTATAGAGGTCTCAGTAAGCGTAACAAATTCTGGGAATTATGATGGAAAGGAAGTGATTCAGTTATACCTCAGGGATGTGGTAGGATCCGTAACACGTCCAGTTCGAGAATTAAAAGGTTTCCAAAAAGTTGAGATCAAAAAAGGGGAGACCAAAATAGTGACTTTCAAACTGACCGTGGAAGATTTGAAATTCTATAATTATAACTTGGATTTTGTGGCCGAACCTGGAGATTTTGAGGTGTTTGTGGGGACCAATTCGGATGCTACTTTAAAAGCTGAATTTGAGTTGAAATAATAATTTAAAAAAACCTTTCAGGTTTTAAAAACCTGAAAGGTTTATCTCTAAGCATTCGATAAAAAGTAAGAAATTTCAAGTCTTTATTAACAGAACAATGGTTTGTTTTTAAACACAGATAAAAAATTACAGAAATCTAGCTCGAATTGCATAGAAGTCCACTATTTTCGTGCCATTAAGACACAGATTCTAATGAGGAAATATATTTTTTACAGCTTTTTACTTTTCGTAACGACCGTCTATTCACAAGTAGAAGTCACCACTTATACTTATGCGATTAAAGGAATGGACACCTTGCAGATGGACGTTTATGCACCAAAAAAAATCAAGAAGACTGATTCTCTTCCAGTGATGTTATGGATGCATGGCGGCGGATTCGTTGGAGGGAATAGAAATTATCCGAGTGAAGTGAAATTGGCGCAACTTGCGGCGGAGAAAGGTTATTTAGGTGTCTCCATTTCGTATCGACTGACGCGCAAGGGCCAATTGACGGGTTTTGGTTGTGATGCTCCAAAAGCCGAAAAACTATCGACATTTAAAAGTGCAGCCCTTGATTTTATGGATGCGGCCAAATTTATTTTTGACAATAAGGCGCTGTTAGGTGCTGATGTGACTAAAATTATCGCAGGAGGAAGTAGTGCTGGCGCCGAAGGGATGCTCAATGCGGTTTATATGCGTGAATATTTTATAGAAGACTTAAAAAAATATGAACAGGTCAAATTTGCTGGCGTTTTTTCGCTAGCGGGAGCCATGGTTAATGCCGATTATGTTACACCTGCCAATGCAGTACCATCTGTGTTTTTTCATGGTACAGCGGATAACTTAGTTCCCTTTGCCAGTGCAGCACATCATAAGTGTAAACCAGAGAAAAAAGGCTATCTGATTTTAGATGGATCATCCGTCATTGTGGATAAATTGTCGGCCTTGGAAATGCCCTTTTATTTCCATAAAGTGATTGGCGGAAAGCACGAGCTGTCTTCCATTCCGTTTGATCAATTGGATGAAGTTTTTAACTTTTTTAACCAAACTCTTTATAGAAGAGAGGTTGTACAAACTGTAAAAATAATTAGGAAAACCTCATAGAGTGGCCTTCTTTAGTGTTGCTGCTATGTATATTTTCATCTTTCCAAACTAAAATCCATCTTGTAAATCCTTGCGTTTTGACGTTTATCTGTATGCTCTATGGTAAAAAAACATACAGTATACTCTCACTTAAAAGAGCAAGATTCTGATGCTCATATCTTAAGGAAATCTGCGGTAATTTGAAAAACTAACAACCAAGTATTCCTTCGCCAATCAAATTTTAATAGGGTTCAAAGATTTTTGAATTATGAAATTTGGAAATTCATCGAATCATTGTATATATTGTACAGGTAATTCGTGATTGTGAGGCTTAAAATCCGTATTTTAAATATTCTCCTATGTATCTCCACTTGGTTAAATGCCCAGGAGTTGCCACCAATTACTACATTTCAACCCATAGAATACGGTGCAGAAAACCAAAACTGGAGCATCTCTCAATCCAATGACCATTATATTTATGTCGCCAATAGTAAAGGTCTGTTAGAATTTAACGGCGCCAATTGGCAACTTTATCCTTCGCCTAACGAGTCGATTGTGCGTTCAGTCAAGGTTGTTGATGATCTTATTTATACAGGCTGTTATATGGACTTTGGCTATTGGAAGAAAAATAGCTTAGGAAGTTTGGATTATACTTCGATTTCTGACCAATTGAACATTCCACTTATTGAAGATGAGCAGTTCTGGAATATCGTCGCTATGGACCATTATGTGCTTTTTCAATCGCTCAATAGGATCTATATTTATGATGCCAGTGATGCTTCATATAGAACCATTAACACCCACAATAACATCACAAAAATGTTCAAAGTTGATGATACGGTGTATTATCAAAGTTTAGAAGATGGCATTTATAAAATAGAAAGCGGACAAGCCCAATTGATCATTGATGATGTTGTTTTGAAAACCAATGCCATTGTCAACATGTTCAATCAAGCAGGAGCTCTTTTGATACAAACGCAAGAGCAAGGTTTCTATATTTGGAAGGATGGAAAACTTACCAAATGGAAGTTGACGTCAATGCCTGTGATTGATGCCTTAAACGTCTATAGTAGTATTCAACTGAAAAATGGAGGTTTCATGTTAGGAACGATTTCTAATGGGATCGTCTATTTAAGTGCCTCTGGCGATTTTATTTATAAAATGGACCAAACCGATGGCCTTTCTAATAATACAATATTATCATTATTTGAAGATCATAATAACAATATCTGGCTGGCGCTTGACAATGGGATTAACTGCATCAATATGACCTCGGCATTAAGCATTTATAATGACGAAAATGGCGATTTGGGAACGGTTTACACCTCTGCACTTTTTGACGGTAATATGTATTTGGGTACTAATCAAGGTCTTTTCTATAAACCGATAGCTTCTAAACAACGTTTTAAGTTTATTGAAGGCACCAAAGGACAGGTTTGGTGTTTGAAAATTATTGGTGAGACTCTTTTTTGTGGCCATAATTTGGGAACTTTTGAGGTGGAAAATAATCGTGTGCAAATGATTGCGTCAACTCCCGGAACCTGGGATTTACAATCTTTTCCCGATAATCAAAACCTTATCATTCAGGGGAATTACAATGGCCTGAATATATTGCAGAAGCAAAATGGAAAGTGGTCATTTAGGAATAAACTGGAAGGGTTTGATATTTCTTCTCGTTATTTTGCCGTTGTGGACGCTCTCAAAGTTCTTGTCAATCATGAATATAAAGGCGTGTTTGAAATTGCTGTTAATAGTGCTTGGACTAAAGTTCTATCTTTTAAGAAGGATCCGTCCGTTGGGAAGGGTGCAGGGTCGAGTTTAGTGACCTATTTAGATCAAATTTTATATGCTTATGAAGAGGGTGTTTTTGTTTATGATAGGCAAAACCATCTGTTTAAAAAGGACAGTATTTTGAGCAGTATCTTTCCTAAAGGGGAATACACTTCGGGCAAATTAATCGCTGATGTACAACATGATAAACTATGGAGTTTTTCTAACAAGAATATTACCTATGTTTCGCCTGGAAAGTTTAGTGAACGACCTATAATTACTAAAATTCCACTTCCAAAATCCCTAAGAAAAGAAATGGTAGGCTATGAAACCATAGCTTATCTAGCCAATGATATCTATCTATTTGGCACCTCGTCGGGCTATATGCTCATTGATCTCAATAAGATCGATTTAAAGTCTTATAATGTTTCTATTAATTCCATAACCAATTATGCTATTAACGGCGAAGCATTTCATGTGGTGCTGGATGAAGCGTCAATCTTTAATAACGAACAAAATAATATCCAATTCAATTATAGTGTCGCTGAGTACAATAAGTATTTGGAGTCAGAATACCAATACAAGCTTATGGGCTATTATGACGTTTGGAGTCAATGGTCGACAGAGCCTTCAGTGTTGTTTAAAAACTTACCTCATGGAAAATACACCTTTAAGGTACGTTCAAAAGTGGGCAATAACTTGTCAAATGCCGAAGCCGTCTATCAATTTGAAATAAAGAAACCTTGGTACCTTTCAACAGTGATGATTGTGTTATATGTTATTCTCTTTATCAGTTTGGGGATTATTATGCATTATATCTACAAACGATATTACAGAAAGCAAAAGGAAAAACTATTGCTACAGAACAAGAAGGATTTAGAATTAAAGGAATTGGAGAGTGAACAACAATTGATGCAGGTTCACAATGAAAAGCTGGAGCAGGACATCGAAAATAAAAACAGGGAATTGGCAATCTCTACCATGAGTTTGATTAAAAAGAACGAATTCTTGAACCAAATTAAGGAAGAGCTAAAAGGTAAGGAAGATCAAAAGAGCGTGAAACCCGTTATCAAGATTATTGACAAACACATCAACACGACGGACGATTGGAAGTTTTTTCAGGAAGCCTTCAACAATGCCGACAAAGATTTTTTGAAAAAGGTAAAAGCCAAACATCCAAAACTTACGCCAGACGATCTTAAATTATGCGCGTATCTACGCCTAAATCTTTCTTCTAAAGAAATTGCGCCTCTCTTAAACATTTCCCCGAGAAGTGTGGAGGTCAAAAGGTACCGTTTGCGAAAAAAAATGGATTTAACCCATGAAACGAGCTTAACAAATTATATCCTGGAACTGTAAAGCCACAACACCTCTATTTTTTACCCATACATTACCACAACAAATCATTTTTATAGACTACTATTTCGATTTAGTGGCGGACTTGTTATGACATCGGTAATCGCAGTCAAATATGACAAATCATAAATTTATCTTAAAAAAATTAATAAATTTCTGAAGTGTATGCTCATTGTTGTGGTCATATTTGACTTTTTGATAGTTGATTTAATTAAGTTTATCATATAAAGTCTTAAACTATGATAACAAAATTTCTCTCATTTTTAATTCTCCTTTCTACAGCCTTAACATTTGGTCAAACAATTAATGTTAAAGGGAATGTAAAGGATTTAGCAAGTGGCCAACCTCTTATTGGAGTCAATGTCATTGTTAAGAATACCTCAAAAGGTGTTTCGACAGATTTTGATGGTAACTTCAGTATGGATGCTGTTGGCATTAATTCAATTTTAGTGTTCTCTTATGTAGGGTATCAAAATCAAGAAGTAAAGGTTTTGAATGATCAACCTATGACCATTTTGTTAAGAGAAGACGCAGAAGCCCTGGATGAAATTGTAGTCATTGGCTACGGTACGCAAAAAGTTACAGATGTTTCTGGTGCCATTTCAACTGTAAAATCCGAAACTATTGAAAACTTAAAACCGTTAAGAGTTGAAGAGGCTCTTCAAGGTAATGCCTCAGGTGTTGCGGTTATTCAAAGTGGATCACCAGGAAGTAAACCAACGGTATTAGTGCGAGGTATTCCTTCGTTTACGGGTACAGACCCTGTCGTTATTATTGATGGTGTACCTCAGACCCTCTATGATTTAAACTCCATAAATTCTGCAGATATTCAATCCATAAACATTTTAAAAGATGCAGCTTCAACAGCCATTTATGGTGTAAAAGGTGGAAATGGTGTTATTGTGGTGACCACTAAAGGTGGTAGAAACAATGAGAAGACAGAATTTTCATTTAATGCTTATACAGGTTTCCAATCTGTGGATAGAAAAATCGGATTATTAAATGCTTCAGAATATGCTGCTATCATTAATGAAGGTAGTGTGGTGTCTGGAGGTAATTTAATCTTTCCGGATATTTCTGCTTTAGGAATCGGCACCGATTGGCAAGATGAAGTCTTTAAAGATGCCGAAATAAATTCGTACACTTTTTCTGCCAGAGGTGGTTCAGAAAAAGTAGGTTATTTTTTATCTACGGGCTATTTAAGTCAAGGAGGTATTGTTGGCGGTAGTGATAAATCTAATTTTAATAGATTGAATTTCACGGCGAACATTGATTTTCAGTTAACGTCTAAATTGAAGTTTATAGTTAACACAAGTTATGCAAACATTAAAAATCAATCTATTGCAGAGAATTCCTTTAATTCTATTCTAGGCAACGCTATAAATTTTGATCCTACAGTGTCTCCATATAATAAAAATCCAAATGATTTTGCTACTTATGGATACAGTAACTTGTTATTGTCTGAAATATTCAATCCGGTTCAGAGATTAAAGGACACTTATAACAAAAATAATGGGGATAAGCTCTATGGTAAATTTGAATTGCAATACGATATAGTGGACAACCTTAAAATCACCTCACGTTTGGGGTATACCAAATGGGATCAAGCCAGCAAAAGCTTTTCACCGTTAGCATATTATGGACCTAATAACGTGTCCAGTGATTACAATTCAAATGGTACTGTTAAAACACAAGAGGTTGATAACGGTGATGGTACCACAAGCATAATTCCCTCGTTTCATAACAGTGTTACGGAAAGGAAAGTCTCCAATTTCAACTATACATTTGAAACTTTTGCGAGTTATCATTTTACTTTAAAAGACAGCCATAATTTTGATGCAGTTTTAGGAATCTCCAGAAGCCAATCAACAGGTGATGAAATGGGGACTACAAGACAGGATGTTAGGGACAATTCTTGGGCTTGGGCAGATATAAGCTCAGCTACAGGAATCAATACTAAATTAAATACGGATGCCTATACCGGCTATAGCAGTCAGAATTTAGAACGAAGAAACCTATCTTACTTTAGTAGGATAAATTACGATTATGAAAGTAAGTATTTAGCATCATTTTCTGCTCGACGCGATGGATCAATAGCTTTTGGTACAGATAATAAATTTGCAAACTTTTATGCAGGATCTTTAGGATGGGTAGTAACAAATGAAGACTTCTTTAATTATGATGCCATTAATTTCTTGAAATTGAGAGGGAGTTATGGTACCGTTGGAAACGAAAACGTAGATCCCCAGTATGTTAGCATTACTATTGGTGGACCAAGTTACAATTCAACAGCAAATAGCAATGGGTATACCTTCGGAACTGAATTTGTTTCTGGAGCAACTGTAAACTCGTTCAATAATCCATTCTTAAGTTGGGAAGAACAGACACAATACAATATCGGTTTTGATACGACTTTATTTGACAATTTATCTTTAACTGTTGATTATTTCAACAAATCTGTCAAAGGCTTATTGTTTACAGATGCACCGCCACTATATGCAGGCACCTCAGAGCCTGTAAAATCTAATATTGGAAGTACAGAAAGTAAAGGTATAGACCTAACTGTAGGGTACAGGAACAGTGGTGCTAGAGCATTAAAATTCAATACCTCATTCACCTTTACATCCTCAAAAAATTTAGTGACCGCAACAAATAATGACGGTACGGCATTTATAGCCGGAGGCTCTTATTTTAATGGCCAAAGCCAATTGGCCACACGTTTCGAAAAGGGTTTTACACCGGGTTATTTTTACGGATATCAAACGAACGGCTTATTTCAAAACCAAGCTGAAATTGATGCTCATGCGACACAAACAGGAGCGCAATTAGGAGATATTCGTTTTGTGGATACTAATAATGATGGCATTATTAACGATGAAGATAAAACGAAAATTGGCGATCCGTTTCCGAAATTTAATATTGGTTGGAATTTAGGGTTTGAATATAAAAACTTCGATTTTAACATGTTTACGTATGCCTCGGTAGGTAATGATATTTACCGCGCCTACGAACGTAATGCGCAGTTTACCAACAAAGACAGAAGCATTTTAAACAGATGGACTGGCGAAGGAACAACTAATAATGCTGCCCATCCACGATATACTTTTGCAGATACGAACAGTAATATCAGGGTCTCTGACCGCTATGTGGAAGATGGGAGTTTTATCAAAATTAAAAGTTTGATTTTAGGTTATACCATACCAGAAAGCTTAAATACAGGATTTAGTCAAGTACGCATATATGCCCAAGCTAAAAACCTATTGACACTTACTGAATATACAGGCTACGACCCTGAAATATCTGGAGGTATTTTAGATACAGGTATCGATAGAGGGGCGTATCCACAAGCAAGAACATTTTTAATTGGTTTAGACCTTAAATTTTAACAACTAAAATAAATTAGTATGAAAAATATAAAAATTAGTATAGGGTTAATCATCATACTTTCAATCTTTATGGGGTGTTCGGATGTGGTTGAGTTTGATCCACATGATGAGTACCAGGTCACCGAGTTGGATTATTTGCAATCAGAGGCCGATTATCAAGCCATGGCTGTGAGTTGTTATTCGCCAACACAATGGTTAAATCAAGTGATTGTTGTTGGAGACGTTTCTTCAGATAATTCTGTTGCAGGTGGCGAAAATGCTTCCGACGTAATCGCCTATCAACAAATGGATGATTATACCATTTTGACTAACAATAGCATATTACAGGATTTATGGGTATCTGCTTATGAAGGCGTCAATAGAACCAATTATTTAATAGGCTATAAAGATGTAAATCTTTTAGGAAACACGGTAAATTTTAATGGTAAAGAAGCATTGTATGGCGAGATTCATTTCTTAAGAGCTTTTTACTATTTCAATTTAGTTAAAATGTTTGGCGATGTTGTTTTGTTTACGGATCATAAATTAGGTCTTTCAGATTTTGGCACGCTACAGAGATCTCCAAAAGCTGAAGTGTATGCGCAAATGGAAAAAGATTTGATTCATGCCATTAGTGTTTTGCCAACGGCTCAATCACAAAAAGGACGAATTACAAAATATGCAGCTCAAGCGTTATTGGGGAAAGTGTATTTATATCAAGAAAAATTTAACGAAGCGGTTCCAGTACTTCAAAGTGTTGTAGATGGTCCGTTTAGTTTGGTGTCCAATTTTGATAGCATCTTTTTATTGGATGGAGAAAATGGTCCAGAATCGGTCTATGAAGTTCAATATTCTAATGGACAACCTTATTATAATTGGGGAGGTACTACCAGAGGTCAAGGCAATTATGCCGTACAACAAAATGGTGTAAGAGGGTTCAATGGAACAGCAAATATGCCTTATAATTCAGGTTGGAGTACAAACTTACCTACTCAAGACTTGGCAGCAGCCTATCAAGATGGAGATCAAAGAAAGGATGCCACAACTTTTAATGTGGAAGCTTACGCTAAAAATAATCCGAGTTTAAATGTGACTTATCAAGAGGCACCTTTCAAAAATACCGGGTTCTATAATAAAAAGTATTTGCCAAGAAAAGGACAAACCAGTGGTCAACCAGAATTGAACTACGAAAACAACCAACGTACCATTCGTTATTCAGAAGTGTTGTTAATGGCAGCAGAAGCAAACTTAAGAGCATCTTCTCCAAATCAAGCGTTAGCACAAACCTATTTAGATCGCGTGCGTGATAGGGCGTTCGGTAATCAAAATCACAGGGTCACTGCAACCGTTCAGGCCATTTGGGACGAAAGGCGCTTAGAACTCGGTATGGAAGGCGATCGTTTTTTCGATTTAGTAAGAACAGGCCAGGCTGCTGGTGTATTAAGCAGTAAAGGTTATAATCCGGCAACAAAAGGACTTTTTCCAATTCCGCAGCGAGAAATAGATATTTCTGGGTTGACTCAAAATGATGGATACTAAAAAATAAAGAAATGAAAACAGTAAAATATATATGTAGTTTAAGTCTGATTTTGTTGACAATTTTCGGTTGCTCACAGGATGATGTCAATACAGATTTTGTTAACAATATTGACCCGCCATCGAACGTCTCAGCTTCAGTGACTGTAAGCCAGGATAACACTGGAGCAGTCACCATTACACCAATAGGTGAAGGCGCGGTTAGTTTTAGCGTGGCATTTGGAGATAATTCAGAGCCTTCTGGAGTGATGCCAGCTGGAAAAAGTTTGCAACATACTTATGAAGAAGGTACCTACACGGCAACAATTACGGCCAATGGATTAAACGGGCTTAAAACGGTCGTTAGCCAACTTATAGTGGTTTCTTTTAAGGCACCTCAAAATTTAATGGTGACCATCGCAAATGATGGTGCTATTTCAAAAACTGTCAATGTTACGGCTTCTGCAGATTTCGCCTTGAGCTATAGCGTCAATTTTGGTGATGGCAGTGATCCGGTGATGTCGAATAATAATGAAACTACAACGCACACCTATCAAGAGGCTGGCACCTATACGATAACCGTTACAGCATTCAGCGCGGCTATTGAAACGGCTTCATATACAGAAGAGTTTGAAGTCATCGAAATCCTGCAACCTCTACAGGCAGCACCAAAGCAGCCCAATAGAGCAGCAGCTGATGTCATTTCAATATTCAGTGATGTCTATGATAATATTGCGGGAACAGATTTTTATCCGAATTGGGGTCAATCAACAACCTACCATCAAATGGACATCAATGGCGATCATATTATTCAATACGGAAATTTAAATTATCAAGGGATTCAGTTTGGCGCTTCCGCAGATGCATCTGAGATGGAATTCTTACATATCGATGTTTGGACTGCTGACGAAAATATGGCTTTGGATATTTCCCCGATTAGTATCTCCACTGGCGAAAAGTTTGTTCAGAAGGACCTTGTAGCTGGACAGTGGAATAGTTATAACATCCCATTGTCTGAGTTTACAAGTCAAGGACTTTCCATGAGTGACATTCACCAATTCAAACTTGTTGGAACTCCTGGTGGAGGAACCATATTCATTGACAACCTCTATTTTTATAAGAAGTCTTCAGTTCCAACAACACCTGATGCAGCAGCACCAACACCAACTTTAGCGGCTGCCAATGTGATTTCAATTTATAGTGATGCTTATACCAATGTTGGCATTAGCGAGCTGAACCCTAATTGGTCTCAAACAACTAAATTGACAGAAGTGTCCATTGATGGTAATGCGACATGGAAATACGAACAGTTAAACTATACAGGCATCGTAACCAGTTATGACGCCCCAACAAATGTATCTGCTATGACGTATGTACATTTTGACTATTGGACTCCAGATGCCTCATCATTGGGACTAAAATTGGTGAATACCAGT
>NZ_JBDSLS010000014.1:0-10477 GCF_039916245.1 Gelidibacter sp. | reverse complement strand
TCGTGTAAATAATGTTCCACACTATAAAAACCACCGCCATTGTTCAGTACCGCAGTCATAAATTCCAAAGGAAAATAACATTTCAGATATAAACTCTGGTAACTTTCCACGGCATAAGATGCGGAATGTCCTTTTGCAAAAGCATAACCGGCAAAACTCTTGATCTGATTCCAGACTTCAAATATCAATTCATCCGTAAAGCCTTTCTTCCTGCAATTGGATATAAATTTTTCTTCCACGGCAACAAACTCTTGACGTGAGCGAAACTTCCCACTCATCCCTCGCCTTAATACGTCGGCCTCGCCAAGCGATAGATCCGCAAATTGATTGGCAACTTTTAATACATCCTCTTGATAGACCATGACACCATAAGTCTCGGGCATAATTTGCATCAAGATAGGATGGGCATTTTTTCTATTTTCAGGATAGCGGTGCCGCTTAATGAACTCCTCTTTCATGCCCGACCCGGAAACACCTGGTCTAATAATGGAACTTGCAGCAACCAGTCCGATATAATCCTGGGTCTGTAATTGTTGCATCAATCCGCGCATGGCTGGCGATTCGACATAATAGGCTCCAATGGCGCCTCCAGATTTTAAAAGGGCATTGATGTTCTTATCCTTCTTAAAAGCTTCCACATTGGTAATGTCAATGGGAGGGACTTCTGGTCGGTTTTCAGCAATGATATCCAAAGCATCTTTAATCTTGGCCAATCCCCGCTGACCTAAAATATCAAACTTGAAGACGCCAACATCCTCCGCGATGATCATATCAAATTGAACCGTAGGGAATCCTTTTGGCGGCATATCGGTTGCCGAATAATAATGCACGGGTCGGTCTAAAATAAGCACGCCAGCGGAGTGAACACTCAAATGGTTTGGGAATCCCTCAATCAATTTACCGTATCGTAAAACAAGCTGTGAGATGTCATCCAATTGAGAAATTGCATAATTCCCTTTGCTCAATTTATCAATTTCCTCTTTTGGCAAACCAAAGACTTTCCCCAGCTCTCGAACCACCGCTCTATATTTAAAAGTATTGTAAGTGGCCAATAACGCCGTATGCGGAAAACGTCTAAAAATATAATCAGTCACATCATCTCTGTCCTTCCAGGAGAAATCAATGTCAAAATCGGGTGGGGAGGCTCTAAAAGGATTTATGAAACGTTCAAAATATAAATCCAACTCAATAGGGTCCACATCGGTGATCCCGATGATATACGCAACAATGCTATTGGCACCACTACCACGCCCAACATGGAAATAACCTTTGCTGTTGGCATAAGAAACGATATCATAATTGATCAGAAAGAAGGCCACAAAATCCAGAGATTTGATAGTGTCCAATTCAGTTTTTAATCGGTTTAAAACTTTCTCGTCCGGACTGGAATAACGTTTGTGTAAATTATCGTAACATAATTTTTCTAGTAGTTCGTAGTCCTGGTCAACGGAATCCGTATAAAGCCTTAAGTTTTGCGATACACGATGTTCTCCAAATCCAAATTCAATATCACAGTTATTCAAGATCCGGTTCGTATTCTCAATAATATTCGGGAAATCAGCAAAGGCTTCATTGATCTCATCCAAAGAAATCATTTTTTCAGTCAACTTACATTCCTCCGATTTGTCAAGTTTGCTCAACAAAGTATTTTTATCAATAGCTCGTAACAATCGGTGCGCGTTGAAATCTTTTTTTCCTCTGATGGTGACGGTCTGCAGAACCACCAATCTGCTTTCAAGATTTTTCAATTTAGAGAACCGTAGTTTCCGCAATTCTTCAATGGACACGCCAATAAATTCGTTTTCAGAAAAGTCAGTTTTTTCTAATTGCAGAATATGCTCAAAAGGATAAATGATATAACAATTCTCAAAAGTAGGAGCGAGCTCAGGCAATTTAATTTTGTTTTCCGAATGATGGGATAGAAAGGAATTGAGTTCTTTAAATCCCTCATTGTTCTTGGCAAGACCGACATAGACTTGTTTGTTGCCGTTTCTAAAGTCAATCCCAACTACAGGTTTGATATCATAATCCTTCGCTTTTCGGATGAAATTTAAGCATGCCGAGGTGTTATTAATGTCCGTCAGTGCTAAAGACTGGATAGCATTTTTTTTGGCAAGTTCCAAAAGTTCTATTTCAGAAAACGTACCGTAGCGCAGGGAATAATATGAGTGACAATTAAGATACATTATTGGTTTCTATGAGCTAATACAGTCGGCGGTTCACCATTAAATGGATTGTCAAATCTTCCTATAGAATTGGCGCCCATTGACGAGGCACGCATAATGCTTGCTTCGCCATAACGGCCTCTAATATGATCCATGGCATTATAAAGACTGAGCATTTCTTCAGTATCATCAAATAAATTGATTTGATAATGACCGCTAACAATATCGTTGATCTTAACGCCGACCAGTCGCACCAACAGCCGACGCTGATATAATTGTTCAAACAGTTCCATCACTTTCGGAATGATGACATGATCGGCGCTCGAATAAGGAATTTTAACCTGTTTGCTATACGTATTAAAATCAGAATACCGAATTTTCACACTGATGACCCCAGCTATTTTGTTTCCTCTCCGTAACTGAAACGCCAAATTTTCGGACATCGCAAAAATAGTGGTTCGCAACTGTTTGACATCAATAGTGTCTTTATTGAAAGTGCGCTCTGTTGAAATGGACTTCCGTTCATGAAACTTAACCAACGGTGGATTGTCTATACCGTTCGCCCTTTTCCAAATGGTGGTGCCATTCGCGCCTAAGGCGCTGGTCATCATTTCGACGGGCATTTGTTGTACGACGCTCACTTTATCAACGCCTAAATTCCGCAGTACTTGATACGTTTTTTCTCCAACAGAAGGTATTTTACGAATGGATAATGGCCCAAGAAAGGATTTTTCAAAACCTGCATCAATTTTCAATTGGTTATTGGGTTTAGCTTCTCCAGTGGCGACTTTGGAAACTATTTTATTGACCGACAATCCAAATGAAATCGGCAGGCCACTATTTTTAATAATGCTCTGTCTGAGCTCAGATGCATATTTATAACAGCCATGAAATTTATCCATTCCCGTTAAATCGGCATAGAATTCATCAACACTCGCTTTCTCAAATACCGGAACTTTCTCCTTAATGATCTCAGTAACCAGATGTGAATATTTTGTATAAATTGAAGCATCCCCACGGATCACAATAGCTTCCGGACATAAATTTCGCGCCACCTTCATGGACATTCCAGAATGCACGCCAAACATTCGCGTTTCATAACTACATGCCGCAACTACACCTCTATCTCCCGTACCACCAACCAATAACGGCCTATTAACCAGTCGGCTAT
Organism: Gelidibacter sp.; assembly: GCF_039916245.1. Classification (GTDB taxonomy): domain Bacteria; phylum Bacteroidota; class Bacteroidia; order Flavobacteriales; family Flavobacteriaceae; genus Gelidibacter. The sequence continues at coordinate 7,141 of NZ_JBDSLS010000014.1, read as the reverse complement.
CAATTAATCGCTCACACGAAACGAAGAAGGTGTCCAAATCGAGATGCAAAATGTTCTTTTCCATTCTGCAAAATTACTCATAAATGTAGCTATGTATTGCTGTTAATTGTAGTATGTGAATAACTCGCGTCATAGGAATACGCGTGAAGTGTTTATTCTTATTAAATTAGATAAAAACGACGGTTATGGCATTTATTGATTTAACTGAAGGATTTCCGAAAGAAAATGGTGTATTCAGAGTTATGGTCAATTCTGTAAATGAAAAAGCATATGAATCTATGGCAGAATGGCGAGCAGAGGAAGGTTTTGAACTAATAGATGGAAAACTTGAAGATGATTCATATATTGTTTCTTGGTGGGTAAATGATAATATCCGTTAATGGTTTTGTTCAAATTTTGTCAGAACTGAAATACCTAATAACTATGGCAAAAAACAAAAAACCTATATGGTTAAGGTTAATTCGCTATCAATTTAATTACTTATGGTATCATCTTTTATTTCCTGTAGGAGTTGAAGAAGATGATTTTACAAAAAAACAATAGCGTCCTAAGGAATAACTTTATATATCTTCAAAACAATTCAATGCCTATGACGTGTTGGAAACTCGGATTGTTGCTTTTATTTCCTCTGAGATTATATGATTTCGATTATACTTATCGCATAACCTCCGCCTTCAACGCTTTTTAAACTAATTTTTGATTTGGCGGAGACCTTTAGTTTTTTAATTTTATAAGATTGTGGATTGGTCTTATAATTAGCATCATCTCCATCGGAATAAATGGTCGCAATGTATTTCTTGTTTTTATCCAAAAAGTCTAAAGTAATTTCTGAAATACGATCTTTTTTGCCATTTACATTGCCTATAAACCAATTGTCCGTTCCTTTTTCTTTACGAGCAATGGTGATATAGCTACCAGGTTCAGCTTCTAAATAGACGCTTTTTTCCCAATCAATTCCAACATCTTTTATAAATTGAAAAGCATCTAGGAATCGATTGTAGTTTTCGGGTAAATCTGCTGCCATTTGCAGCGGGCTATACATCGTCACATAAAGTGCCAATTGATTAGCAATGGTACTGTTGACATGGGAAGTGTTTTCAGGATTTAATTTACTGATATCCATTTCAAAAATTCCCGGGGTATAATCCATCGGGCCTCCAACTAATCTCGTAAAAGGTAAAATGGTTACGTGATTTGCTTTTGACCCACCAAAAGCTTGATATTCTGTTCCTCTTGCCGATTCATTACTGATTAAATTGGGATAGGTTCTTGCAATTCCAGTTGGCCTCACAGCTTCGTGAGCATTTACCATAATTTTGTAATCTGCTGCTTTTTCAAGTGCATATTGGTAATGGTTAATCATCCATTGGCTGTAGTGGTTTTCTCCTCGAGGAAGTATATTTCCCACATAACCACTTTTTACGGAGTTATAGCCATGATCTTTCATAAACTTATAGGCTTGATCTAAATGTCTTTCATAGTTTCTAACCGATGAAGAGGTCTCATGATGCATGATCATCTCAACGTCTTTATCCTTTGCATAATTTTGAATGCCTACCACATCGAAATCCGGATAAGGGGTTATAAAATCAAAAACATAATCTTTAGAATGCCCAAACCAATCTTCCCATCCAATGTTCCAGCCTTCCACTAAAACACCGTCAAAACCATGTTCAGAAGCAAAATCAATCAACTCCTTTACATGAGGAGTATTAGCGCCGTGTTTTCCATTGGGTTTCGTTTTTGTGTAGTCCGTGATGCCTAATTTTACGGCCTTCAAATCATCAGTATAAGCCCAAGAGCTTTTTCCTGTTATCATTTCCCACCACACACCAACATATTTTATAGGTTTAATCCAGGAAGTATCTTCAATTTTATTAGGTTCATTTAAATTATATGTAATTCTGGATGCCAATAGATCTTTGGCGTTATCACTTACTATTACAGTACGCCAAGGGGTTACTGCTGGTGCTATCATGTAAGGGCCATTTCCTTGAACATCTGGAGTCAACCAAGCATTGAAGATGAAATTTTTATCATCAAGTTCGAGATGCATTGCAGAATAATCTATTAAGGCCGCTTCATGTAAATTAATATAAAGACCATCATCTGTTTTCAATAATAATGACGTTTGAACTCCTGTTGGAGAAAATGAAGTTTGCGATAAATTGGATGTAATCGAATTTGACATTAATCCCCTGATTTCTGAAAGTTTTGATTCTATATAATCATATTCTTGTGTGTCATAATCTCCAGGAATCCAAAAAGCGGTGTGGTCATTAGTCATGGCAAATTGCGTTAACTCCTTTTCAACTACAAAATGTCCCAGGTTAGGTTGTTCCGGAAATTCATATCTAAAACCTAAGCCGTCATTAAATACACGGAATCGAATCATCATCATGCGTTGAGACTCGTCCTGTTTAAGGCTTATCAATAATTCATTATAGTGATTTCTAATTACACTTTCCTCTCCCCAAACAGGTCTCCAAGTTTCATCAAAGGATGATCTCTCTGAATTCACAATGGAAAACCCATGCTTCAAATCTTGGTCATCTCCTTTAATTTGGAAGCCAAGATGACTGGTTTCAATCACTGCTTTATTCTTAAAAGACATTTGATAGGTGGGAGCACCCTCATCATTTACTGAAAAACTTAGTCGAATATTTTTATCAGGGGAATAAATGTCTTGTGCAAATGCATGAGCAATAACGAAAATAGATAGCGTTATTACGCTTAAAATATGTTTTATCATCTGTGGGGATTTATTATTTTAAAATTACAATTTCGATGTTTGATTTGGTGTCAGGTACTCTAATGAGCAAGAGTTGATTCTTTGTATCGAAGAAATAATTGGATTCCTTAAAATTAGAATTCATGTTTTCCGAAATTTTATTCAGTGAGGAGACTTTAATTTTAGTGCTATTTACTTGAATGCCTTTTGGATTTGAAGTGGTGTGGATTTTTAGTAAAAAATTTCTATTCGTTGTTTTGAACGTATTCTGTTGTGGTTCGTTTATTTCAATCTTAAAAAATTTTTCAGAGTCTTCTGTTTTAATTGTAGTTAGAGAGAACTCATCATTCTTGTAATTATTGGTTTCGCCATCGTCTTCATAAAGTTCAAACTGATTTATTTTATCAGATGGGAAAATTTCTAAAATGACCGGTGCATTTTTAAGCGCACCGATGTACTGCATAATAGGGGATTTTGGGATAATTGAACCCGCTTTCACAAACATTGGAATGGTTTCCAATGTAACAGGGTAATTAATCGTTGAGCCACCATTGTATTTAATTGAGGGATTATTATAATCTATCCATTCACCTTTTGGAAGATAAACGTTTCTGTTTTTTACGCCTTTTTCTACTACGGGTGCGATCAACAGGGCTTCTCCAAACATGAATTGGTCATCTATCTTAAAGGTGTTTTCATCTTTGGGATATTCCAATATTAACGCTCTCATTATTGGAATTCCTGTATCATATGATTTACGTGCATACGAATAGATGTAAGGGTGCATCTCATATTTTAATTCTATGGAAGCTTTTGCGATTTTTTCGGCCTGCTCTCCAAAAAGCCATGGTTCTACGGCATTATTTCCTTCATGATGAGCACGACTTAACGGATTGAAGATCCCGAATTGCAACCATCTCACATAAAGCTCAGCAAATTCAGGGTAGTCTGTAATATCTCCACAATATCCAGAAATGTCTGTTGTCCAAAACGGTATCAATCCTAAACCTGCGGATAGCCCCATGGGGATTTGATTTGCAAAATTAACCCAACCGTCATTCACATCTTCACCATTTCCACTATCACCAGACCATCCAAATGTATAACGTTGAAGACCGGCATAAGCGGCGCGTGTCATTTGAAAAACACGTTGGTTTGGGTTGTGTTTTTCAAACTGGTCAGTCACTACTTTATCCCAGGTTAGACCATAAACATTATGAATTTCATCATGCATGCCCAAATAATGTTTCATATTGAGTCGGTCTGTACTTTCTTCATTGCTCCATGCAGGTTCTCCCATGTCTGTCCAAAAGCCTTTAACGCCATCATTGATAGGGATTTGTTGCAAATTACCCCACCAATCTGATGTTTCTGGTTTTGTGAAGTCCACAACTCCGGCGTTTCCACCCCAAGGCCAGGGCATGTCATAAGATTTTCCAGTCCTCATGTCGGTAGCGAAATAACCCTTTGCATCCGCTTCTTCCCATTGTTTTTTTGTAGCTTGAGAAACGACAGGGTCCTGGGAAACGATGACTTTAAACCCATGGTCGGCTAAGTCTGAAAGCATCTTTTTTGGGTTTTGATATTTTTCTTTTGCCCATTCAAAATTCTGTAGGCCTTCTACCCATCCGATATCCTGATAGATGATGTCACATGGGATATTTCGTTTTCTGTACGCTTGCGCAATTTCTCTTGTAAGTGTTTCATTGGTTAAAAGACCACGGCTTTGCGACCATCCAAAGGCCCATTTAGGTGGCATAATTGGTTTGCCGGTTAATGTGGTATAACTTTCAATAATTTCTTTATAATCTTTACCATAAAAGAAGTAATAAATAAAAGCTCCATTGGGGGATGAAAATGAAAAAGAATCATTGGATTCTTCACCAAAATCGAATTTTGACTTGTAGGTATTGTCAAAGAAAATTCCATAATTGTGACTGCTCAAAAAGAATGGAATACTCTTATAAAGAGGATCTTCGTTTTCTGAATAGCAAGGTTTATCACTATTCCACATTGTATATGATTTTCCTCGCCTATCTAAAGTCCCTGTCTTTTCTCCCAAGCCAAAAAAGTGTTCGTCAATTCTTAATGTTTTTGTGGTTTTTATTTCTGTGCCATTCACAACGTAGGGTAGGTCAGTGTCACCTAAAATCAGCTTCTGATATTTATTAAAGATTTGAATGTTAAAAGGTGATTTATTAATAATTACTCTCAAATCTGCAGTGAAAATCTCATAACTTGAAGCAGATTCATTAAGGTTAATAGAAAATCCTGGATCAAAATTTTCATTGACCACCGCAAAAGAGAGGTTGGTTCTTTGAAATTCACCGGTTGGAGAAAACCAAAACTTAATGTTTTTTGAATTTAGAAAATCAAGTGAAATTTGGGCTCCTGATTCCAATGAGAATACGGCTTTATTGTTTTCTGAAAAAGCATTTTTTATGGTTAATTCTTTTTGTGACCAACTCAAATTAAAAACTAAAAGAAATAAAATAAGGCTGTGTGTTGCTTTCATTGTTCTAAGGTTTATATCTGTTATTTTATGATATACTTTGTTTTTAATTTTCAAAAACGATCATACTCCAATAATTTAAATAGGGTAAAGTAAAAGTTATCGAACTACCGTTATTTTTAAATTCCAAATGTTTGGAGGCGCCTCCTTCATAATCTGGAGATGCAAACCACACTTTTGAAACTGGCTTGTTTGAGCTTATGGTCATTTCTATATTGAAAAAGGAATTTGGCCTGGTTTGAATTTTCCCATTATCTCTCCAATTTAAGGTTGATACGCCATTAAAGTTGAGTAGTTGAAATACTTGTCTATCCTTAAAATGTTTTACAACGGTTGATACGTTTCCGAAAATTGGAGGCCAATTGTTGAAGCCTAAATCTGGTGAAGTTATAGATGCGGTATCGAACTCACCGCCATCTCTCAACAAATTTTGATAGGCGGTCATGAAATCGTAATATTCTTTTAGGGAATTTTTCAGTTCATTATCCATTTGTAAGTTATTGGATGGAAAATATTCCCTGGATAACATGTGTTCTCCCAACTCCAAATGTGCGCCTCCAAAAGCAAATATGGCGGCATCAGCTAAGAGAACACTTGGAGTATTAAAGTTTCCTTCAGAAGACTCGTAGTTCATATAGGCGGCCAATACTGTATTTAATTGATTGTTTGAAGCTTTATTATTTTCCAAAATCACCTGAACTAAATCTGCATACTGTATTCTGGTCCAAACTTCAGAGTAAGCAAAATCCATTGGAGTTGACAAAATTTCATTGTTACCGAACTGATCCACTGCATTTAAAGCGTGTTTTTTATCAGGAAAATGTGTGGTTAGAGCTGTTAGAAAATTATTATAGCCGTTTTTTAAGTTGATGTCATGACCTCCATAGTCATAAACATTGCAACGATCTCCTAATTGGTCTAAGTGCCAACCGTCAAAGTTTAAGTTGGAATATACATCCTTAGTTTTTGTAAAAATATAGTTCTGCCATTCTTCATTTTTTGGATTGGAAACTAGGATCTTGCCAAAATCACCCAAATCATGGGAGTTGATTGTATTGTGAAATCTATCATTATAAATTAACCATTGTTTTGAAAAGCCATCTCCGTCCTCTGGCTGCCATACTCCAAATAGGAGATTGTAAAACATAGAAGCCATATTCCGATCATGACCTGCTTCAATATATCCAGCAACAGATGCAAGATTCACTTCTCTATTAAATAAATCGACCCAAGTGTCTTTGGGACTTCCGTTATTGTCTAAAGGTAAGGGGATGTGGTGTTTGGCGTGCCAATCATAGTATTGTAAGCCGTTGATATGGTAATTCTTTAAATTTTCAATTACTGAAATTCTCTGCGATTCTGAGATGTTTCCAAAATCTGACAAAAAACCATATCTCGGAAATTTTGTCCAATCTGAAGATACGTCAACAGCAGTGGTTCCTAGAACCGTTTGTTTTCCATTGGTTGTTTCTACTAATTCTATCATATAGCCCTTAAAATCATCAATTGGAGGAAGCCATTGCCATGATGTTGAGGTCAAAGGTTCTTCATTAATAGTTTTCCCAAGAAATTTATATTTAATGATGGTGTTTGGAGTTAAAGCATCTACAGAAAATATAACTTCTTCTCCAGGATTGTATTTGGCCTTGTCCTTTGTTAAATTCAATACTTCAGTGTAAGCAAAAGGTTGATCTGGGGATAAGTGTTTTTGCTTAGCATTATCGTCATCATTATTGCAGGCCATCATAAAAATATAGAGCAAAACAAAAGTTCTGGAAATGAGTCTTGTTAATTTATTTTCAATCATTGTTATTGGTGTTATGAAATTTAAAATTATCGAGACATTATTGTCATTGCTCCAGAGTCTAGATTTATTCTAATTTCATATTTTCCTGCCT
>NZ_JBDSLS010000013.1:0-5498 GCF_039916245.1 Gelidibacter sp. | reverse complement strand
TGTTCTAAGGTGGTCACTTTTCCAACGGCTTGTGCATATTGGGACGACTGTTTATCGACGATCTCCTCTAACTCTTGACGTGCTTGCCTTAACAAGGCGTAATTGTCATCGAGTTTTGCTTCTACTTCTTTCTTCTTCTCTAAAGAACGAATGTGATTTTTAGTGGCCTCAACAATGGCAACCTGAAGTTTATCTTCAACCTCTTTGATTTCAACTTCCCTATTTTTTAACCGAGTCACTGCGGCTTGACTCTTATAAGATAGTTCACTTAAAAGGGTTTGCACATCAGCACTTTCGATACGCTCTTGGAACATGGCTTTAGCGCGATTATCAGCACCTGCTCTAACTTTTTCGGCTTCTTTAAACTCTTGCTCTTCTTGTTTAATCTTGCTTTTACGTCCCCAAAGATTATTCCACCATGTATCTGGTTTATTTCGCGCGTCTTCTAATTCAATGCGTGCGCGTTCTAGCCCTTTCTGAGCATCGTCGATGACACGTTGTTCATCGGCATTTAGAGATGAGAATTTTTCAAACATAATACCAACTTCATCCTGATAATCGGTAAGATCCTTGATGGCATCCAATAATGTGGTCCGGTCCTTCTCAGCCATGTGCACCACATCATCAAGTGTGGCGTTCAGAATTTTCTGACGGGATTGTGGATCATCTTCCTGAGCCAATTTAGACTTCATAGTGTCAATGGCCTTTCCCCAATTGACATCCACTTTACCCGTTTTTTCGTTGGAATTGGTTTCCAATAAATCAAAATCATCAGACATATCGTAGCGTTTATTTGTGTTCAACAAGTTATTACTGAGTAGCAATTTCGTTAAAATTAATCATTTTCAAAATTATTATTCTTAAAATTATAAGTAGGTTTTGTTATTAAATTGTTACAAGTGATTAAATATATTTCAAAAGTCACTATCTTTAAGAGGCAAAAGCTAACAATTATGAAATCTACAATTATTATCGCTTCAATTTTTTCACTGCTCTTATTTAACTGTAAAAACAACACAGAAGGAACCGTCGAAATGGCTTCAAAAACTTCGAATATGACACCTGAAACCCCAAATCCCGAAGAGATTACGATCATTCCCATACAGCATGCCTCCATGATATTAGAATATAAAGACGATGTGATTTACGTAGATCCTGTGGGTGGGGCTGAACCCTATTTAGATCAGAAAAAGCCGGAGTACATTTTAATCACCCATATTCATGCGGATCATTTTGACATAAAAACTTTGGAAAGCTTGGTCTCGGCATCCACTACACTCATTGTACCACAAGCCGTAAAAGATAAGCTACCCGCGCTCAACGTTAAAGAAGTGTTGGTCATGAACAATGGCGACCTAAAAAAACTGAAAGCTTTTACAATAGAAGCGATCCCCATGTATAATTTAAGACCAGAAGCCCTGAAATTCCATCCCAAAGGACTGGGCAACGGATATGTTTTAACTTTAGGCGATAAACGTGTTTATATTTCGGGGGATACGGAAGACACTCCAGAAATGCGGCATCTCAAAAATATTGATATCGCTTTTGTATGCATGAATTTACCTTATACGATGACTGTAGAAAGTGCTGCCAGTGCTGTTTTGGAATTCAAACCTAAAAAAGTATATCCTTATCATTACAAAGGTCAAGACGGAATGAGTGATGTTGAGAAATTTAAATCCACTGTAAATAAAGAAAACCCTGATATTGAAGTCGTGCAGTTAGACTGGTATAAGTGATGATTTGTCGATGAAAATAGTCGATGAAAAACAAAAATATTCATAACTTTTTTAGTATGAAACAGTTACCGAATACATTAATAGTGTATATTTGACTAGCCAACCAAATCTAAATACTTGAAACATGCATTTATTCTCATATAAAACGCCCCTCGTATCGGCGGTAAGCACAGAACAACTTACTATGGTTTTACTTATAACCGCTGGTGTATTCTTGTTTTTTATTGCATTGGCAGTGATTAAAATGTATAAATTAAAAGCTGAAAACAAACGATTGACCGCAAGTGATGCTTTCAAAGCAGAAGTTAACGAAGGCTATAAGGACTTTACGGAAGGTCATTTATATGATAATAAATAGAATAAAAAAATCAATTTTTAATAACGAACTCCAAAACACCTATTATCCTTAGGAATTAAAATATAAAAAAGCCGCTCATCGAGCGGCTTTTCTTACTTATCGTACTAATTTTTTATACTTGATTCGCTTTGGGGTCAAATCACCACCAAGACGTTTTTTCTTATTCTCTTCGTAATCACTAAAGCTACCTTCAAAAAAATACACTTGCGAATCGCCTTCGAACGCTAGAATATGCGTACAGATTCTGTCCAAAAACCATCTGTCGTGACTAATCACAACGGCGCATCCTGCAAAATTCTCAAGACCTTCCTCCAGTGCTCTTAATGTATTAACATCCAAATCGTTGGTAGGCTCATCTAAAAGTAATACGTTACCTTCTTCCTTAAGTGTCATTGCTAAATGCAAACGGTTACGTTCTCCTCCAGAAAGCAGTTTAACTTTTTTGTTCTGTTCACTTCCCGAGAAATTAAATCGGCTTAAATACGCTCTAGAATTCACTTGCCTTCCGCCCATCAATATCAATTCCTGCTCATCACTGAAGTTTTGCCAAATGGATTTTTCTGGATCAATATTGGAATGCTTTTGATCAACATAAGCGATTTTCGCAGTTTCTCCCACTATAAACTCGCCTTTGTCTGGTGTTTCCTCACCCATAATCATTTTGAAAATGGTGGTTTTACCAGCACCATTCGGACCAATAACTCCAACAATTCCAGCTTGCGGTAAACTGAAATTTAAGTCTTCATAAAGCAGTTTATCGTCAAAACCTTTGCTGACTCCAACGGCATCAATAACATTAGTTCCTAAACGAGGTCCGTTTGGAATATAGATTTCCAGTTTTTCGTCAAGTTGTTTTTGATCTTGACTTAACAGTTTATCATAGTTGTTCAAACGTGCTTTTTGCTTAGTTTGACGTCCTTTGGCACCTTGACGTACCCAATCCAACTCACGCTCCAAAGTTTTTTGACGTTTGGAAGCGACTTTGCTTTCCTGAGCCATTCGTGTCGATTTTTGCTCCAACCAAGACGAGTAATTTCCTTTCCAAGGAATCCCTTCACCTCTATCGAGTTCTAAAATCCAACCCGCTACGTTATCCAAGAAATATCTATCGTGCGTTACCGCAATAATGGTTCCTTTGTATTGTGCCAAATGATTCTCCAACCAATGTACAGACTCCGCGTCCAAGTGGTTGGTAGGCTCATCCAGTAACAAAACATCTGGTTCTTGCAATAATAATCGGCATAAGGCCACACGACGACGCTCCCCACCAGAAAGCACTCCAATTTTCTTGTCGCCATCAGGAGTTCTTAAGGCATCCATCGCGATTTCTAATTTGGTATCCAATTCCCAAGCGTTTGAGGCATCGATTTTATCTTGCAATTCCGCTTGACGGTTCATCAACTTCTCCATTTTATCGGCATCAGAATACACTTCTTCCAAGCCAAACATCTCGTTGATTTTGTTATATTCATCAAGAATAGCCACCGTTTCAGCAGCACCTTCACGAACCACTTCCATCACGGTTTTGTTGTCGTCCAATTGTGGTTCTTGCTCCAAATAGCCTACAGAATAATCCTGAAGGAATGTCACATCGCCTTGATAGTTTTTATCAAGTCCGGCAATAATTTTTAAAAGTGTGGATTTACCAGAACCGTTAAGTCCTAAAATCCCGATTTTAGCTCCATAAAAGAAGCTCAAATGAATGTTTTTTAATACAGGTGTATCGGCACCTTTAAAAGTCTTAGTAAGTCCTCTCATCGAGAAGATTACTTTTTTATCGTCGCTCATTGTTGTTTTGTTTGTTGTTTGTTGTTTATTGTTTGGAGTTTGTGGTTTGGGTTTCGCAGATGATAAGGAATGATAGATGTGAATTAAACTAATCCTTTTTAAACTTTTGTCCTCTAAATTCAGAGTTTCTTAAATAGAACATAAAAGCTCCTAGTTTATTCTTTTCGATTTCGATTAGTTTTTCAAATTGCTCGGTGGAGAGATAGCCTTTATCAAAAGCTCTGTATGCTTGAGACTTCAACTCACTTGCTGAACCTTTGGAATAACTTAAAAAATTATGAAATTCTTTACTTCCATCTCTATCAAAACCTTCTGCAATATTGTCCATTATTGATCCTGAACTACCTTCCATTTGGTTTTTCAATCTAAAATTTTCGGAAATTGGTGTCGTTTGAAAAAGATGTTCTACAAATTTACAGATTTCCCGGGCACGTTGCCAAACTTCCAAATCTTCAAATTTTTCGATCCGTGCTATAACTATAGACTATAAACCGTTACACTCTCCCTTTTAGCGCATTAAATACCCAAGCAATAGCAAAGAATCCGATGCCCACTGCCCCAAAGCCATATCCGGCCACATCGTCGTACCTAAATGCACCTAAGCAAATTAAGGCAATTCCAACTATTATCATGATTGTTGTGGCCCAAGCCAACACTGTGTTTTTATTCATTGACATAAATCTTAGTTTTTAAGGGAACTACAAATATCGAATAATTTAGGATAAAAACATCTGTTAAAGTCAGATTTTAAAAGGATTCTTATAAATGTGATTCATTAGGCCATCCTGTATTTTGTGATTCGATTTCATAAAGTCTAGATTGGTATTTTGTTATATTTCTAAAGAGATTTCTAATTATTCCGCAATAATGGTGCAACTATTTGTAGGTCTTATCAATTAACTTTTTATTATCATTTATTCTGATGTCCGTGAGCTCCTTAACCCTTAAATTTGCAACTTCTTTTTTTTAAACTATTAAACACACCTTATTTATGAACAAAGCCTTACTAGCATTAGCCATTGGAGGATTTGGCATCGGCTTGACCGAGTTTGTCATTATGGGTATTTTACCAGATGTGGCCCAAGCTTTTGACATTAGTATCCCTGTTGCAGGACATTTTATCTCGGCTTATGCCTTAGGTGTGGTTATTGGCGCTCCCATACTTACAGGAATCGGCAGTAAATGGCCAGCCAATAAAGTGTTGTTGGTACTCATGTTATGGTTTACTGTTTTTAATACTTTATCAGCGTTTGCCACAGGCTATAACTCATTTATGATATTGCGCTTTCTATCTGGCTTACCTCATGGTGCGTTTTTTGGAATCGGAGCCGTTATGGCTGGCAAGTTGTCCAAACCAGGCAAACAGGCCCAAGGCATCGCCATTATGTTTAGTGGACTGACCGTCGCTAATCTTTTAGGAGTTCCGTTAGGAACTTATTTAGGCAAAAACTTTGATTGGAGTGCTTCTTTCTTAATGGTTGGAGTTGTTGGTGTCCTTGCCGTTTTAAGTGTGAAATTTTGGATGCCTTTACTTCAGAAATCTTCTGAAACTAAATTTACAAGTGAATTTAAAATTTTTAAACGCCCAGAACTCTGGCTTATCATTTTATTGA
>NZ_JBDSLS010000012.1:0-12808 GCF_039916245.1 Gelidibacter sp. | reverse complement strand
ATACCTGAATGTCATCTTTAAATCTGATTTTTCGGATAAAGGCTTCCGTTTCACGAGAGGCGGTTCCGTTGCCAATCGCAATAGCTTCAATTTGATAAGCTTCAGATAATGAGCTGATTTTTTTCATAGCTCCAAGCATATCGTTCTGTGGTGGATGCGGATAAATGGTTTCGTTATATAATAAACCACCTTGAGCATCTAAACACACCACTTTGCAGCCCGAACGAAATCCGGGATCAATGGCTAGAATGCGTTTTTCTCCTAAGGGCGAACCTAATAATAGTTGTTTTAAATTTTTTGCAAAGACTGATATCGCAGATTCATCGGCTTTGGTTTTTGCAGTTTGAAGTGCTTCGTTTGAAAGTGATGGCAGCAATAAACGCTTGTAAGCATCTTGAATGGCCATTTGAATTTGCTCTGAACAGTCGTTGTTGGAGCGAATCATTCGATCCTCAATTTTAGCTAAGGCTTTCTCGTCGTCAATGGCTATTTTTGTTTTGATAAAGCCTTCGCTTTCGGCACGTAAGATGGCCAGTAATCGGTGTGAGGGAATTCGGCTCAGTGATTCTTCCCAATCAAAATAATCACGGAATTTTTGAGCGTTTTCATCGTCTGCTTTCGATTTTACAACTTTAGTGGAAATCATCGCAAAGCGCTCTAACTGATGCCGAATGCTGTTTCTGAAATCAGTGCGCTCATTAATCCATTCAGCGATAATATGACGTGCGCCTTCCAGTGCATCATCTGCGGAAGCGACACCATCTTTTACATATTTGAAAGCCACAGATTCTAGGTCAGAAGCATTCTGGCTCATGATAATTTTGGCCAAAGGTTCCAAGCCGTTTTGTCGAGCGGTTTCTGCTTTTGTTTTTCTGCTTTTTTTGAACGGTAGGTATAAATCCTCGAGCGTGGTCAAATCCAGTACTGCCTCGATTTTTTGTTTTAATTCTGGAGTTAAGGCATCTTGCTCCTCAATCGCTTTTAAGATGGCTGTTTTACGTTTTTCAAGCGCTTCAAATTGTTCTTTATATTTTACAATATCGCCAATTTGAACTTCATCAAGATTACCGGTTTTCTCTTTTCTATATCGCGAAATAAATGGAATAGTCGCATCTTCATTTAATAGTTCGACCGTGTTTTTAACTGAAGATTCAGGAAGTTTTGTTTGAGAAATAATATAAGAAATCAAGGACATGGATAGGCTTTAAAGTGTTGGATGTAAAGATAGGAAGATAAAAAAAACTGTTTGAGGTTTCAAACAGTTCTTAATATTTATTTGAGGACTGGCTTTAATTAGCAGCCTTGAAGGTGGCTAATTTTTGATGGTCTTTATCGTACATTATTAAGGAGTGATCTTCAAAGCCATAAGACGCAGCTGCATTTACTGTTTTTAAGAATTCCGCTTCTATTTCCATTTCAGGACAAGCTTTTAGGGTGTTAAGTAATTGCAAGAATTTTATTTTTTGAGCATCTTCTACCTCATATGCACCTTGGAGATTGTTACAACCTGTATAACCGATAACTGTGAAATCATCTTTAAATTGAATATAAGCGTGTTCAGATTTCGCTTCCTTATATTGGATATCTTCGCCTTTAAAGGTTACCAAATGCCATTTTTTGCCCACCAATTTATCGGTTATTTTCTTTAATACATAAAGCGATTTCATAGCTCCAGTAATTTTGTTGCCGTCGCTATCTAATTGAGTCAGCATATTTTCTCCTACAAAGTACGAGTGTCTGTCAGGGTCGGAAAAAATAAGTTTTTGACCTTTATCATCCCATTTAAAAGTGCCCATGGTTTCATAAGGCTTCGCTTCTTTTCCTAAATAGGTTTCTTTAATGGTAAAGGTGTTATCTTGATTGATGGTTATAACAGTTTTGATGCCGTCGCAATCTGCACAGGGCAATTCACCTTCGTAAGTGCCAGCCCAATCAAGAGAAGTCTTACTGTTGTCGCTCGTAGACTCTGCTGTTTGTTCGTCTGTTATTTGGGTTTCATTTTTCTTTTGAGAATTACAGCTGGTAGCGAATATTACAAGCGCTAAACATAAGGTGTTGATATATGCAGATTTCATATTTTGAGTTTTTGGTTTTTTAAAATTATTGAAATTTGAGGAAAATAGGAGCTTTGTTAAGCGAATCTTAACAGTCATGACGTAAGCTTTAAAACTTTATGAGCTTGTATTCGCTATCTATAAGATTAAAATAACCAATAAAAACAGTGTCATTATGAAAAAAAACGTCTTCGGCGGTGGAGTATTTAAGAGAATCTTGATAGGTTTTTATCGTGTCAAATAAATTGTCTTCAATCGTCCCTTTGAGATGATTAAAGTTAGAATCAAAAATGGCATTAAAATAGATAGATTTTGAGGCGATGTAGGAATTGTAATTTAAATTAATGCCATTGAAATATACCGTACTACCTGTTGAATTCATTAAATTGACCGTTGGATTTATGGTTGAAATGGACATTGGCGATAAAGTTGGTGTTGCTGGAATAATATTGAAAGCTCCTAGAGTTATATAATACATCTCCTTGTTTTTAAGTACAGTGATACCAAGATCTCCCTGGCTTATCTTCCTTAAATATTTTTTAGTTTCTTCCAATTCGCGTTTCTCTATAAAAGGTAGGGCCGTGCCTTTTTGTATAAAAGGGGAATTTTTAAATGCTATCGGTTGGTCGTCCTGAACGTAGAAATCCTTGATCAACTCTCCTGAAAAGTTTTTAATTGTAAAGCCCATTTCCTTTTTTGAACTCCCTATTTGAAAAATCTTATCCTCGTAGATGAACGAGTTATACTTTTTAAAATCGTCTAATTTTCCTTTCGGATAGCTGAAGGATTTAAAATCTATTGAAAAAGTTTCTAAATCAATATCATAAACCGAAGTGCCCGAATCTTTGTCATCAAAAGTTAAATACACTTTGTTGTCCTGTTGATAGAGTTTGCTGGGCCTTGAGGCCAAGTCAATTGAGTTAGGAGTATGCTGATCAATTTTACCTACTGCTGAGGTTTGTGCAACCGCTAGTCGGAAAGAGCCAATCTTATTTTTTCTTTGTATTAATAAGGACTTGTCCTTGACTTCATCGAAAGTGAATGTTTTTGCGACTTTAAAATTGAGTTGCTTATCATACGCTAGGATGTTTAATTTCAAATCGTCGCCTGTGGTAAAAAGATATAGATTGTTTTTGTAACTCACAGCATCGATATAAAGCGCATCAGACATATCAATTTTTACTTCAGAAGTAGTCATCGTCTGAGATGCAAAGTCAATGGTAAGGATGGAGAACTTGTCTTTTAGGGAATTTGAAAAGAGGACGTCATATTTTAAGCCTTCGAGGCTATATCCGATAACATCATTGTATTTGTTTTTTAACTCATCGATTTCAAGAGATGATTTTTGATTAAAATCGGCATCAAAAAGATAAGCAAACACCTTGTTCCTTTCTGTAATTACGATCGCCAAGTCCTGATTTAATGTATTTGTTAAGCTATAAGAGTCTTTCTTAAGCCGTTTGGATAAGTTTTCGTTTTTAAAACTGAGAACATGTTCCTGAGCAAATGCATTACCGTTGAAGATAAACGCGGCTGCGAAAATAAAGGCTTTAATCCTATGTAAGACGAAGGTTGTTATGATAGTCGAAAAATTCAAGAATAAAATTATCTATTATAATTTGGAAGACTCTGTTTCAAAAGTTGCCAAAACATAGCCGTTTTCATCTTTTAAAGTCAATTCATTATTGACGATGACAAAAGTGCTTGCTTTTTGCAAATTGCCCATAAACACACCTTCAATACCATGATCGTCGCAATATCTCATGGTAGACATCATTTGTGAGAATGAAATCGACTGTTGGTCAGTTAAGGTATAGCTGCCGCCAAAACTATTGCACCCACCATTGCCACCAACACCGTGATCTTTTTCACTCAGCTTAATAAAAGGCTGCTGTAACTCATCGCTAGTTAAATTCACAATATCGCCATTGAGTTTGGTCAATACCCATTTGTTGCCAATAAGTGATGTTTCAGCTTTACTGGACGACTTTTGAGAGACGTCTTGCGATTTACAACTGACAAGGATCGTGCAAATCAAAAGGGATAGGCTTAGTATGTTTCTCATGGCATTGTCTTTTAAAATGTTGATTGTCAAAGATAATAAACTTATTGAAGGAGATTATCTCATTAATGAAACAATCTAGCTGATATGCAATCCATTAGGCACAACCGCATCGCCTTTACTGAGCGCCGTTGAGGTGTCAGGATTTACAAACACTAACTTCCCATCTTCCGATTCGGTCATTAAAATCATGCCTTCACTTTCGACACCTCTCAATGTGCGTGGCGCTAAGTTGACCAAAACAGTGACACGTTTTCCTACCACTTCTTCGGGCGTAAAACTCTCAGCAATTCCAGAAACTATCGTTCGGATATCGATGCCGGTATCTATTTTTAAAACCAATAATTTATTGGCTTTCGGCATTTTTTCTGCGGATATTATCGTGCCCACACGGAGATCCAGTTTTGAGAAATCTTCAAAAGTGATGGTTTCTTTTTGTGGTTCTACTTTTCGGTTAGCCGCTTCATTTGCTTTTTTGCTCGCAATAAGTTTGTCCAATTGTGCCTGAATGGTATCATCTTCAATTTTTGAAAATAAGAGTTCTGCTTTTCCAATTTGGTGTCCAGTAGGGAGAAGCACTTTTTTAGATGAAATATCATTCCAAGAATTCTTAGCATCGCCAGAATTGATATTGAGCATCGCTTTTAGTTTGTCCGAAGTAAACGGTAAAAAAGGTTCACTTAAAGTCGCTAAAGCTGATGCGATTTGAAGGGACACAAACATAATTGTTTTGGTGCGTGCTTCATCTGTTTTGACGAGTTTCCATGGTTCTTCATCTGCTAAATACTTGTTGCCAAGTCGTGCCAAATTCAGCAATTCATGACTAGCTTCCCTAAATCGGTAGCGTTCAATGGAACTTGAAATCACTTCAGGATAGGCTTTTACTGCGGCTAACGTTTCTTCGTCAACAGCACTAAATTCTGATGGTTCAGGAACGATGCCATCATAATATTTATCGGTTAATACCGCTACACGATTGATGAAATTTCCGAAAATGGCCACCAATTCATTATTGTTTCTTGCCTGAAAATCTTTCCAAGTGAAATCATTATCCTTCGTCTCCGGCGCGTTTGCGGTTAAAGCATAGCGTAAAACATCCTGCTGATTTGGGAAATCCTCCAAGTATTCTGGCAACCAAACCGCCCAATTTTTTGAAGTCGATAATTTATTGCCTTCTAAGTTTAAAAACTCGTTGGCAGGAACGTTATCCGGCAAAATAAAGGAGCCTTCGGCTTTCAACATGGCTGGAAAAATGATACAGTGGAATACAATATTGTCTTTTCCAATAAAATGTACCAATTTGGTGTCTTTATCTTTCCAGTACAATTCCCAATCTTTTCCAACGCGTTCTGCCCATTCCTTGGTTGAGGAAATATAGCCGATAGGCGCGTCAAACCACACATATAAAACTTTGCCTTCAGCACCTTCAACAGGAACAGGAATACCCCAATCTAAATCTCTCGTTACCGCTCTTGGACGCAAACCATCGTCAATCCAGGATTTTACTTGACCGTAAACATTAGGTTTCCAATCTTTTTTATGACCCACCAAGATCCATTCTTTTAAGAACGCTTCGTGTTTATCTAAAGGTAAAAACCAGTGTTTAGTTTGTTTTAATGTTGGTACATTTCCAGTGATGGCCGATTTTGGATTTATCAAATCCGTAGCATTCAAGCTGCTGCCACATTTTTCACATTGGTCGCCATAAGCTTCTTCATTGCCGCATTTTGGGCAGGTTCCCGTAACAAAGCGATCGGCTAAAAACTGCTCAGCCTCCTCATCATAGAGTTGCTCGGTGGTTTCTTCAATAAACTCGCCTTTGTCATAGAGCGTTTTGAAAAATTCCTGTGCAGTATCATGATGGATTTTCGCCGATGTACGCGAGTAATTATCAAAACTGATTCCGAAATCTTCAAAAGATGTTTTGATGATCGCGTGGTATTTATCCACAATATCTTGCGGAGATACGCCTTCTTTTTTTGCTTTTATAGTAATGGGAACGCCGTGTTCATCGCTTCCGCAGATGAAAGCCACATCTTTTCCAGTTAATCTTAGATAGCGAGCGTAAATATCAGCAGGTACATAAACCCCAGCCAAATGACCAATATGTATGGCACCGTTGGTGTAAGGTAAGGCTGCGGTAATCGTATATCGTTTTGGATGATTCATCAATCAATAATTTTAAGGTAAGGTCATTGCGAGGCGCAAACCGAGGCGTCAATTTTTAATTGTAATTATAAACTGACAGATGGCTTTGTTTTGCTTGCAATGACGCGTTATTTTTCGAAGCTACAAAAGTACGCATTTTGACCTCCATTTGGAAAAAAAATGTATTTTTACGTTATGTCGAAAATCACACTTACCCTCGTATTAAGTTGCCTTGTTTTGGTCTTTGGAATTCAGGATCTGTCGGCACAGCAAAAAACATCCTCTATGAAAAAGCATACGCTCGTCCGTCCGCCATACTTAAAAGTGGGCGACACCGTTGCGATTGTTGCACCTTCCGGAGTTTTGAAAAACAAAAATGCAGATATCCAACGCGCCCAGGATTTGTTAAAGAGTTGGGGTTTGCACTCCGTTTTGGGAAAAAATCTGTTTTCCGAATCCAATCATTTTGCAGGAACAGATGAACAGCGTAGGTCTGATTTGCAAAAAGCCATGGATGATCCGACCATTAGCGCTATTTGGGCGGGACGTGGTGGTTATGGAACCGTTAGGGTTTTGGATAAATTGGATTACACCAAATTTAGAAAAAAACCAAAATGGGTCATCGGTTATTCGGATATTACCGCATTGCACAATCAGTTGCACAACGAAGGCTTTAAATCGATCCATGCCATTATGGCCGCTGGAATTACAGTTGATTTGAAAGGTATTGAAGAAAGTGTAGCGACCTTTAAAGACGCGATTTTCGGAAAGCCTTTGGCTTACACCTTGGAAGGATCAGAGTATAATAGAGTAGGAAATGCTTCTGGAGAGCTGGTTGGTGGCAATTTAACCTTGTTGCATACCATGTTAGGTTCTAAAACAAGCAATGATGTATCTGGAAAAATTTTATTTATAGAAGAAGTGGGCGAACATTTATATCATACCGATAGAATGTTGCAAAGTTTAAAACGGGCTGGCTATTTTGATCATTGCAAAGGTGTGATTGTGGGCGACTTTTCGAAAGTTAAGGAGAATACAACACCTTGGGGAAGCAACATTGAGCAGTTGATTTTAGATGCTCTTTCGGATTATGATTTTCCAATTGCTTTTAAGATGCATGCAGGACACGAAGATGATAATAGAGCATTGATTTTTGGGAGAAATATTCAGTTGAAGGTTGCTAAAGAGCAATCGACAGTGGTTTTTGATAAATAAAGGTCACTCTGAATAATCTCTCAACAAGGCTCGGTAATTGGTCAAAATTTTCGAGCGGCTGATGAATCCGCAAAACTTCTTGTTTTCATCTAATAGTGGTAATTGCCATACATCTGCTTCGTCAAACATTTTTGTTACCTTCATGACGGAATCCGAGGGATTGACGATGAATGAAGGGTTAATAGCCAGTTGTCCTACACTTGTTTCTGAAGTCGGTTTTTGTCCTAAAAGATAAGGACGTAAATGTTCTCTATTTAAAATACCCAAAAACTGATTATTAGTATCAATCACTGCCATGCTATTTTGATCGCTATTTCTAAATTTCTGCATTACTTCGTCCATGCTTTCTGAGGTGCTGAGTACTAAAGAAGCAGTATTTATACAGTCTTTTAAGGAGATTTGCGACAGAATATTTTGATCTTGACGTGTTGTGAAAATCTTACCTTCTTCAGCCAATTTATTATATGCCGGATTAATTGGCGAAAAAAACCGATTGATCACATAAGCAATGACTGAAACCGTCATCAAAGGAATAAATAAATCATAGCCACCGCTGGTTTCTGCAATCAAAAAGATAGCAGTTAATGGTGCATACAAAGCTCCAGACATCACACCTGCCATGCCAACCAACATCAAATTGGTTATTGGAACGTCATGCATGCCTAACATTTCTAAAGAAAGCCCGAAAACATAGCCCAAAAATCCGCCCGCCACCAATGATGGTGCAAAATTACCGCCATTTCCGCCAGAGCTCAATGTGATACTGGTAGCAAAGGCTTTTAAAAGTGTGGTCAATGCCAGAAAAACAAGAATCAGTAATTGCGACTTTTCAAAATACCGAAATAGGCTTTCATGAATTAATTGATCAACATGACCTTGATGTAAGGTTTTAATATTGAGATAGCCTTCGCCAAATAGTGGTGGAAATGCAACGCATAATAATGACAACAATACGCCGCCAACAAGCGCTCTTAATAAGAGACGTTTTTTAAAACGTTCAAAAAAGCGATGTACTTTCTGTCCAACAATTAAAAAATAACGCGCATAAAATCCTGTTAATATCCCTAAAGCGATATAATAAAATATGTTGACATAATTAAAAGATTCACGAGCACGTAAATTGAACAAAACATCTTCATTTAAGATAATCGTGGAGAGCAAGCTGCCACAAATAGCTGCAATGACTAGAGGAATGAAATCCGTAAATACTAATCCAACAAGTAAAATTTCAAAAGCGAACATAATGCCAGCAATAGGTGCATTAAATGCCGCTGCGATTCCTGAGGCTGCGCCGGCGGCAAGTAATAAAGTGCGCTCTTTGAAGTCTAATCGGTAACGTTGCGCATAGTTGGAGCCAATGGCAGAGCCAGTGACAGCAATAGGCGTTTCCAAACCAACTGAGCCTCCAAAACCTACTGTAATACCACTTTCTATAATTTGCGAATACATTTTGGTTGATTTGATTTTGCTTTGGTTTTGTGATATATCTTTTAAAACAAACGCAAGCTCTTTGTCTTCATCGCCTTTAAAAAAATACTTCACTACCAATGCTGTCAACGTAATCCCGACCAATGGAAAAATGGCATAAACAAAAAGACGCTCTTGAAAAGGGACTTCTGTATTAATAAACAATTGGATATGATGTACAAGGACCTTAAGGATAACGCCGGCCATCCCTGCGCTTAAACCAACTAAAATTCCAGATAGAATAAGAAACTGCGAACGTGTCAGGCGCTCATTGATCCACAATAACAATATTTCAACAAGATTAAATTTTCTATAGGGGTAGTTAGTAAATGCCCTTTTGAATTTTAAAAAGGCTACATACAGTTTCTTTATTTTGTACATGCAGAGTGGTGGTCTATTTAAAGATTCCTAAAATTACTATGTTCTCATCAGATCAAAAATTTGATAAAACAGCATCTCGTAACTTTAAATTGTACTACAAATTTCGATAAAAAATAAAAGCAAGTGGTCAAATAATTTGTTTTTTAATTCGGTGTGCTTTCTTTTGTTACATTAGTAGGATGTTAGGCTATGTATCAGATTTACAGATTGGTAGATGTGGATATTGTGATGGCAAGATAATATAATAGATTAAGCTTTAAGTCATGAAAATGACTGTGACGATAATTTTTTTCATAACGCCGACTGCCGACTGAAAACTGAATACTGAAAACTCATTTTATTATGGCACACCACAACGAACTCGGAAAAATTGGCGAACAACTTGCCGCAGACTACCTTTTCTCCAAAGGTTATGAGATTGTGTGCAAAAATTACTTTTTTCAGAAAGCAGAAATCGACATTATCGCAAAGCATGACAATATGATGATTTGCGTAGAGGTCAAAACCCGGAACTCTGACTTTTTTGGTGACCCTCAAGAATTTGTGACAGCAAGCAAAATCAAATTACTAGTCAAAGCGATGGATGCATTTATCATTGAAAATGACATCGATTTAGAAACACGATTTGATATTATTGCCGTGTTGAAGAATAAAACGAGACAAGAATTAACCCATTATGAAAATGCATTTTATCATTTTTAGCACACCAAGTAAGTTAGATCTTGTTTTTAAATTCGCCTCCTTTTTAAGGAGGAGTGGCTTCAATTCCAGAATAGGAATTGAAGGCGAGGTGGTTTAATGTAATTTTTAAATTGTCAAACCTCACAGGTTTCCAAAACCTGTCAGGTCTCCATCGTTAATTTAGAGTGTTTTGCTATCTGAAACCCTTCCGTCTTTAAGCCCTTTTCTGTGCTTAAATCCACCTTTCCTTCATTTCGACAAGCTCAATGACCGAGGGAAGGAATTCTTTGATTTTGCTGTTTTTTAAAAATTAGCTATAAACTTAAATTCTCCTCCTTTTTAAGGAGGAGTGGCTTCAATTCTAGAATAGGAATTGGAGGCGAGGTGGTTTAATCTAATTTATCAATCATTTATAAGTTTCAAGTTATCAAAATATAACATAATCTGAACCTAGGTTCATCTTAAGGAATTAACGGAATTAAAATTTAAAATCACATGACAATTATCACATTTTGAGCGCTTAATATGTATAATATTTGGCGCTTGATTATTTTAAAAAAACACATATTATGATTACATCCAAACAAGCACATACTTTTCATATTCCTGTTATGGGTTTAGCCTATACCATAGATAGTCCCATTCGTGTTGCCCAATATGGTATTTCGTCTGTCATTTCTATTATTGATGATGATCTATTGGAAAAAATGAATGCCTTTTACAGTCAAAAGTTTAGTTTGCCTTACCAAGAAATCACACAAAAAGTAGAAGATTATCGTGCAAAACGTATCACAGCATATTTGAATTTAGTAGATACGATTGTTAAAGATAAATTTGTAAAATTCAAGGAGGAATTGTCAGAAAGCAAAACGGCTTTAGATAATTTTATAAGCATGCTTCCTAATAAATCGACCATAAAAGAAGGGCTTTCAAAGATTTTGGAAGAAGGTGTGGCTATTAAAGAAACCATTAAAAATTATATAGACACTCATTTGTCGGCTGGCGAAATTGACGTCAATATTATGACCAAGATCGACAAGGATAATTTTATTAAATCCAAACAACTGTCTATTGAGTTTAATGATGCGCATGCAGCGCTTCGTGGTTTTGCCAACAGTACTTTAGAATCATCTGTGGTGCTTTCTGCAGGCATGAATCCGAGATTATATAGTTATTTTGAGAAATTCAACGATTTTTATCCCGATACGAACGGCTATTTAAAAAAGAAAATCATTTTAAAAGTAAGTGATTATAGGTCGGCGATAATTCAAGGGAAATTCTTGGCAAAAAAAGGCCTTTGGGTTTCTGAATATCGCGTGGAATCTGGTTTGAATTGTGGTGGTCATGCTTTTGCAACCGAAGGTTTTTTATTTGGCCCTATTCTGGAAGAATTTAAAACTAAAAAGTCTGAATTATTACAAGATACCCATGAGGTTTTTATAAAAGCTTTAGCTGATAAAGAACTATTTGTTCCAGAGCAGCCCTTGGATATAAAAATTTCGGCTCAAGGCGGTGTTGGTACTGCGGACGAACACGATTTTTTAATTAACAACTACGACGTTGATTCTGTAGGTTGGGGAACGCCTTTCTTGTTGGTTCCAGAAGCCACCTCGGTAGATGATGCAACTCGAAAACTGATGGCGGGAGCAAAGGAAGCTGATTTATATTTGAGTGATATTTCGCCATTAGGCGTGCCTTTTAATACCATAAAAGGAACTTCCAACGAGTTTTTTAAACAGATGCGAATTGATAATAATAAGGCAGGAAGTTCTTGTCCTAAAAAGTTTTTAGCCTTGAGCAAGGAGTTTGGGCCAGAAGGGATCTGTACGGCATCAAAAAAATATCAGGATGTGAAATTGGCTGAACTTGATGAGCGAAAAGAATCTATGGTGGCCTCAAAGTATGAAATCGCTAAAAACAAGATTACCGAAAAATCATGTCTTTGTGTCGGTTTAGCGAATGCCTCTTACCTTGAAAATGATATTCCTATCAAAGGTCAACAGCAAGGGGTGGTGATTTGTCCTGGTCCTAATTTGGCCTATTTCGACAAAGAAGTTTCGTTGTTGCAAATGGCACAGCATATTTATGGCGGTCCATCCGTACTTTCGGATGCTTACAGACCAAATATGTTTGTCAAGGAATTGAAAATGTATGTTGATTATTTGAGAAATGAGATCGCGACATTTACGGATGAATTATCTGCTAAAAACGTCAAGAAATGGACGGCTTTTAAGAGTAATTTATTGGAAGGGATTGCGTATTACCAAAACCTGTTTGACGAAGCAATTACTCCGAAAAACATGTTGATTCAGGATGATATTATAGTTTATAAGAATGAATTGAATGCGATTGAGATTCCAGTTTTGTAGTCTGGAAATTGAAGGTTAGTTTAAATGTTTTTAACCTCTCAGGTTTTACGTGTCCGCCGAAGCTTCAGCGTAGGAGGAAAACCGGAGAGGTTTTTGTTTGTCTAGATGTTTTTTGGATTCTAATTTATAACCCTTCCGTCTTCAATTCCTTTTCTGGAATTGAAGACACCTTCCCTTGAAAAAAGGGAAGGAGCTGTTTGATTCGGTTATTTTTAAAAATAGGCTACAAACCAAACTTCTCCTCCTTTTGAAGGAGGAGTGGCTTTTGGTTAGGAAAGAAGCAGAAGACGAGGTGGTTGTTGAGTAAATATTAGCTTGTATTCTCCTTATTGAACGTTGAAGGATTGGGTTTTAATTCTAGATTTAGAGTATGTTCATGAGACCCCTGCTTTATTTCGACAGGCTCAATATATCACGCAGGGATTTTATCT
>NZ_JBDSLS010000011.1:0-16910 GCF_039916245.1 Gelidibacter sp. | reverse complement strand
CAATTAATGCCCTATCAAATCTCTCATAAACAAACTGGTTTTAAGCTGGTTTGGCTCGCTTAAATACTTATTGATTTATGGATGTCGTTAATTATCTTAATAATTAATACCACATGCTCACAGAAATCCACCCAAAACTCCCCATGCGAAATAAAAGCGTAACCAAGGCCTTCTATCTTAAATTGGGATTTAAAAGCTATGGAAACGCCGAATATGACGGCTATTTGATGCTATATAAAGATAAGGTGCAAATTCATTTTTTCGAGTTTAAAAACCTCGACATTAATGAAAATTACGGTCAAATTTATATCAGAACCGATGCCATTGAAATACTTTACCAATCCTTCTTAAAGAAAAATATAAAAATCCATCCAAATGGTCCTTTAGAAATAAAACCGTGGGGACAAAAAGAATTTTCAATATTAGATCCTGATAATAATTTATTGACGTTTGGAGAATCCATTACAAATCAGATCTTTGAATAAAAGCAAAATCATCGGACTCATATTATGGTTTTCATGAACCATACTTTATTTCTTTTTAAGAAATGATGTGGCTGAAATAAAACAAACACATGTATTTGCAAAGCATTTTTGAAGTTAATAGCTCCCGATAAAATATTTTCAAGGTAAACAGCATCAAATTTATTTTTGTTTGGTTCACAAAAATGGCTTTTCTACGATCTCTAAATGGGATAACATTTATATAAAGAAACCAACCAATAGAACCCAAAAAAACATCCGCTACAGGACCATAAATTAGGTATCTTTACAGCCTAAATGATTGATGACTATGAATCCCTCTGCTTCTGGCTGGATAAAAAAATTATTAAAAGAAGTTTCGGTTGATGAAACATTTTTCAATAAACCTATTGAAACCTTTTATCAAGATCTCAAACATTGTGGCTTCATTTATGGCAGCAATGTCGGAATTGTGAGCAATGCCCTTCCAAAAAACGACCTTACCGACGAAGAATTGTGCAAGGCAAATTTAATTTTGACCTTCTACTATTTTTATAAAAATAATCCATCCGAAGAAAAATTCATTGATACCGTCATCAGCTTTTATAGTGCCATAACCGTTAGCAAAGCCTCTATTTTTGACGCTATTTTAGGGAAAAAGAAATCAGCAGCGCTTTTGGAAGACCTTATCGAAAAGCGCATTCATATTGACGATAATATCTTTACCAAAAACTTTAATTATTTTATTACCAATGCACTTTTATTTGTTGACGTCATTGCTTATGAGAAATTCTTAAAGACCAATAGTGTTTCAGATCAGCATTTGTTGAGATTTGAAACCGCCATAGAAACCATAGTCATTGAGGTTTTCGAATCCAAACTTCAAAAAAGCAAGTATGATGATAGCTTAGCGAAGTTATTTAAAGACTCCAGACGCTACCATAACAATGAGCCTATGGATTATGGCGATGCGATTACTGCCCTTGAAACCGATTTAGAAAAACAGTACACCATTGATATTGCGAGCATGGCTTCCTGGACCGATAGTAAGTTTGACCAAAGTGAAAATAAGTTCTTGACTCAGTTTTGCAGTCATTTAAATGTGGATAGAACAGTTTTGACCCAATCCATTTCAGACATTGACACTTTTTATTCTTCAAACAATAACCGTATTGCCACGCTAGGTTCCAAGAATTTTGTGCAAAGCTTTTATGACAATTCCAGCAAGATGGTCATCACACTGATCCGAAGAAACAGCAAGCGCTTGGTAAAGGAACTCAGGGAAAGTAAAGAATTGATGGTCCTTTTGACAAAATCCACCCAACGCGAACTGACGGACCAAGAACATAAAAAAATTCAGGAGCAACTGTTGGATATTTTCAAATCCATCCCAAGTTTGGCCATCTTTATGTTGCCTGGAGGTGCCATCTTATTGCCGTTATTTATTAAGTTTATTCCCAAGTTGTTGCCATCGGCATTTGATGACAACCGAATTGACGATTAACTATTCCAGCCAATCCTTAAACTCTTTAACGCGTTCCCTTGCGACAATAACATCCTGTTCCTTATAAGTGTTCAGTTTAATTTGAAGACGCGAATTGGTATAACTAATCATATCCTTAATAGCATCGATATTCACATAAAACTTTCTGCTTATTCGAAAAAACTTATTGGGTTCTAAATCGGGCTCCAACTGTTCCAAAGTGACATCTAATAAATAGCTACGGCCATCAGAAGTATAAAGATAAGTGCCTTTGTTTTCGCTATAAAAACATTCAATATCTTCAATAGCAACCAACTTTAGATGTTGTCCCACCTTAACCGAAAATCGTTTTTTGTAATTCCTGTCCAACGGATTGACCAACATGCTTCTGATCTGATCAAAGTCAATAAGCGCTGGTTTTTGCGTTGGTATTCGAGATTTATATTTTGCAACGGCCTTTGCTAAATCATCGTCGTCAATGGGTTTCAATAAGTAATCAATACTGTTGAGTTTGAAAGCTTGCAATGCGTATTCATCATAAGCGGTCGTAAAAATAACAGCCGAATTAATCTCCAAAGCTTCAAAGATTTCAAAAGATAATCCATCGCTCAACTGAATATCTAAAAATATCAAATCGGGATGTGTGTTTTCTGAAAACCAAGCTATGGATTCTTCCACCGAATGCAACATGGTTTCGGCCTCAATTTCCAAGTTCGACAGCATGCGCTGCAAACGGCGCGCAGAGGGCTTTTCGTCTTCTATGATGATTACGTTCATTTGGTTTGTTTTATTTTAGAAGGAATACGCGTTGGCATTATTCCCATTTATTCTTCCGTTCTTTTTCCATCAATTCCCTGATCTTTCTTTCTTCCCAATCTTTTCCAAGGATGGCATAAGGTAAAAACACCGATAGTCCATGAGCGAAAAGTCCAATGCCCCAGAAAAAAAGGGTAAAGAAATTCCGCCATTGAAAATAGTTTTCATCGGGTCCCATCTGTTGGATATTTACAACAACGACCATTAAATTAACCACTATATAAACCAAGAGATGGATGTAAAATCCTCTAATTCTCTTAACGCGTTTCTTAGCTCTTTCGTAACGTTCCTGTTCAAAATAATTCGATTCCATTAATTCCATGTTTTAGTGTGTCGTTCTTTATCTAAAATTTCCTTAATTTTTCGTTCCTCCCAATCCTTTCCGTAGCCAAATACGCTAAAGGCCTGAATGACAAGTCCCATCCCCCAAGCCAACATTGGGAACCAAAACCATTGATAGTGCCAAGAAGTTTTATAATTAATGAATATTAAAAATGGGATGATAATACAATAAGACACTAAACTTCTAAAGAAAGCCTTGAGGTCTTCGACTCTTTTTTGAGCGCGATTATAGGCGTCTTGTTCACTATATTGATGTGTTGTTTCCATGATTGAAATTTGTTTGGTCAAGATGGGGATTTTTACTTTAAAGAAGTTTTCAAATTCTTCGATCAAAACCTTCCGTTTGGTCAAAATCCCATATCTGTTGACGATATTTTGAAGTCCCACGCCCTTTCTAGTTTGAAGGACTTCCTTTTTCTGTAAATTATTTTGTACTACCAAATAGTTACCCTCCACTGAAATTTTGATATGTAAAGGTTTTGATTCGCTTGCAATATTGTGCTTGATGGTATTTTCCAAAAGCAATTGCAAGGACAAAGGCACGACCTTGGCCTCTGGATCCATAAAATACTCAGGGATTTCAAAATTGATACTGTTTTCAAAGCGCATTTTCAATAAATTCATATAGGTTTTGGCAAACTCCAACTCCTCGGTTACCGTAACCAACTCCTTATCTTTTTGCTCTAAAACATAGCGATATATTTTTGATAACGATACTGTAAAACGTTGGGCATTCTCCGGATTCTCTTCTATTAAAGACGTCAAGACATTTAAACTGTTGAACAAAAAGTGAGGATCGATCTGATTTTTTAAACTCTCAAATTGTGCGCTGGCGGTCGTTGCAATGACTTTTTGTTCCTTAATTTTATTCTGTTGGTACTTATTATAAAAATAAACGAAATGATAGATAATGACGATGGTCAAAGTAATCCACAGACCAAAACTATATTGGTCCCATCTTTGGTTTTTCAGGAACTCAAGCCAGGGCACACCAGCATAGAGGATACGTTGTATTCCATGCAAAACAAACAACCCAGCCATGGTGATCACTACGGAGCCAGCAATACCAATAACAATCCGTTTGATGCCTTCCTCCTTTTTCCAAGTGCGTTTTTCTAGACAATCGAAATAATAGAAATTCGAATACCCCAGCAGAAAAGCATAGAGCTGATAAAATCCAAATTCAATAAAAAACTCATTAAGTGAATCATAATTAAATCCATCTGAAAGAAGGTTGGCAATTACATATACGCCACAGCCAATTAAGAAGGTGAGGTATAAGGTTTTCATGGATTTGTTCATCTTAGGATTTGTATAAATTGGATTACTCGTTACAGGATTTCAATATTGATGTGGCGTGCTCAATCCCCCAGTGAGGATAAAATGGTGTTTCGGGTTTAAAGTTAGCAAATAGTTCAATGGCTTTTTCCACATCTTTGCAATACGGTTTGGTATCCTGACCAAAATAACGAGCGCTTCCCATATTCCATTCTGCCCTGCCGAGCACCACCATTGGATTATTGGGTGCCAAGGCATAAGCTTTATTATATAGATCCGATATTTTAGCCGAATATTTCATGCCATAAGTCATCCCATCAAAAGCCACCCAATTGGTCAATATCTGTGCTTGCATGACCAAAATATCTGCATTGTCCTTTTCAATCACCATCGCATCGTTGAGATAATTTTGTGCTTTTTCTAATTGGGTTTTTACTTTATCCGCATCCTTCTCTTCCCAAGTTTTTAAACTGTTGAGTTGCGCGATATAGTAGTTGGGTAACCATTCCTTAGGTTCAGCCGCCGCGATACGTTCAAAAAGCTGTTCGGCTTCCGTCCATTTATTGTCTTGCCAAAGATCAAAGGCTTTCTGCATGCCTTTGTCATAATTACTTTGTGCCGACATTATTCCAGTCATAAATAAAACGGTAACGATAATTAAGTGTTTCATAAGATTGTTATTTAAGGGTTAATGAATAATTATAGGTGCAATACTATTATCAGACAAATATCCATTTCCTCAGAAAAATTCTAAAAATTGTATGACCCAATTGTTAAATGAGACGGATGAATTGTAAAACTATCCTCAAAATCGACATCCATGCCTAAGATTCACACATGAAAGAAAAAACATTCAGACTGAAAGAAGTATTCAATATGAAATTAATCTAATTTTATTAACAATAAATAGCAATTAAAAATAACATTTGTGCACATTACCTGAATCTTTCTCAAAAATTTAAGAATATCAGTACAGAGTACTGCATTTATAATTTAAAAAAGTATATTGTTGTATCCAATTCCTAAACAAACTCAACTTCTGCACTAAAAAAGCATTCTGTTTGCAGCGTAGAGTTTAGATCTAACATATTTAAAAACACGCTATTGAAAGAGCAACACCATAAGTGGTATTCACCCACCCTTAGCAAAGACATCGAAATGCTTGTTTTTGGGCATTCGGGTTATCCGGTCATTCTTTTCCCCACAACCATGGGCAAGCACAATGAATGCAAAGACATGAAGCTAGTGGAATCCGTGAGGTGGTTTGTTGAAGAAGGAAAAGTACAAATCTACTGTCCAGATGGCATTAATGAGCTGAGCTGGTACAACAAACAAATTCATCCCTCACAACGCGCCAAAAACCATGAATGGTATGATCAATTTATATTAAATGAAGTGGTCAATCCCATTTGCAAAGATAAAGGTTTACCAAAAGTTGCCGTTGCAGGACCGAGTTTTGGAGGTTACCAAGCCTCAAATTTCGCTTTTAAACATCCAGAGAAAGTCAGCCATATGTTTAGCATGAGCGGAGCCTTTGATATCAAATCCTTTGTTGACGGCTATTATGATGACAACGTGTTCTTCAATAATCCCATGGATTACCTTCCGGGCAGCATCCATCCTGATTTATGGAAAATGAAAATCATTTTGGGCGTTGGCGATTGGGATATTTGTTTGGAAGCGAATGATAAGATGGCAAAAATATTGAATGCCAAAAACATTCCATTTTGGTATGACGTTCGTAAATGGGCAAAACACGATTGGCCATTATGGCGTCAGATGTTTCCGGAATACCTATCAAAACTTTAATAAACCAGTAGAAACAACAAAAACAACTATTATATAGATTCCCTCCTTTGAGGAAATGACAAAATTCAGATTTATGAAAAAAATAGGCATTTTATTCGGGCAAGAAAACACGTTCCCTCAAGCATTTATTGACCGCGTCAATGAAAAAAAGGTAAAAGGCATCATGGCTGAAGCGGTTTCCATAGATATGGTTGAACAGGCTAAACCTACAGATTATGCGGTTATCATCGACCGGATTTCTCAAGATGTTCCCTTCTATCGCGCCTACTTGAAAAATGCAGCAATTTCAGGAACTGCCGTGATCAACAATCCCTTCTGGTGGAGTGCTGATGAAAAATTCTTCAATAACGCCTTGGCAGAAAAAGTAGGCGTTCCAGTACCAAAAACCTTTATTTTACCAACTTCACATCGACCTCCAGACACGACTGAAAACTCGTTCCGCAATATGAAATTCCCATTTGCTTGGGAACATATGTTTGATACCATTGGTTTTCCCGCCTATATGAAACCCCATGATGGCGGCGGCTGGAAAAGTGTTTATCGTGTCGAAAATCCGCAAGATTTATGGAAAAAACATGCCGAAACAGAAAACTTGGTCATGATGCTGCAAGAAGAAATCAATTTTACAGAATACTTCCGATGCTATATATTGAATACGGATAATGTCCACATTATGCAGTATGAACCACGTAATCCACACCATTTACGCTATGTCATTGATGGCCCGCCAGTAAAACAAGAAATCTTGGACTTAGTCAAAAAATACTGCATCCGTTTAAATAAGGCCCTGGGCTACGACTTTAATACCGTAGAGTTTGCCGTTCGTGATGGCATCCCCTATGCGATTGATTTCTGTAATCCTGCTCCAGATGCCGACCTCAATTCTGTAGGTCAGGAAAACTTTGAATGGATTGTCGAAAATGCTGCCCACATGGCCATTGAGAAAGCAAAACAATTCAAAAAGGATAAAATGAACCTTACTTGGGGAACATTTGTCAAGGATCAAATCACTGGCAAAAAGACAGTTTATAAATAGAAATTAATAAGCCTTGCGTTCGCGAATTTTCGGGACGGAAAGGTTTTCAAATAACCAACCCGATTTTATGAAATTCACAATAGGTATTGAAGAAGAATATCAGGTCATCTGCCCAATAACGCGGGAACTGGTATCACACGATCAATTAATTGTTACCGAGGCTGCCAAACTTTTAAATGAGCAAGTCAAGGCAGAAATGCACCAGGCCGTTGTAGAAGTGGGCACCAATATATGTCAGGATATTACCGAAGCGAGAAGAGAACTTACCCATTTAAGAAGGTCCGTCTCAGAAATCGCCAAGGAACTAGGTCATAAAATTGGCGCTGCGGGTACACATCCTTTTACCAAATGGGAAACGCAGTTAATCACTCCAAATCCGCGTTACGATGAAATCGTCAATGAGTTACAGGACACTGCGCGTTCCAATTTAATTTTCGGATTGCACGTGCATGTGGGCATTGCCGACAAACAATTGGCTTTGCATTTAACCAATGCCATGCGTTATTTTTTACCACATATATATGCTTTATCTACAAATTCGCCTTTTTGGGAAGGGCGAAATACGGGCTTCAAATCGTTTCGATCTAAAGTATTTGACAAATTTCCAAGAACAGGGATTCCTGGAATTTTTCAAACCGTGGCAGAATATGAGCACTATATTGACATCCTGATCAAAACAAAGTGTATCGACAACCCAAAGAAAATATGGTGGGACATCCGCATCCATCCGTTTTTCCCAACCTTGGAAGTGCGTATCTGTGACGTTCCAATGACCATCGAGGAAACCCTGAGCATCACAGCCTTAATCCAAGCTTTGGTCGCTAAGCTTTACAAACTAAAGTCACAGAACCTTAATTTTATGCTCTACCATCGTGCTTTGATTAATGAAAATAAATGGCGTGCGAGCAGATACGGAATAGATGGCAGAATGATCGACTTTGGCAAGGAATGTGAAGTACCCACCAAAGATTTAATGATCGAATTACTTGATTTTGTGGAAGATGTTGTGGACGAACTCGGCTCCAGAAACGAAATAGAGCACATCAAAACCATGCTAAAAAATGGCACAGGAGCCGACCGACAGCTCGCCAAATATGAAGAAACCAAGGATTTGATTAAGGTGGTCGACTATATTACTGAACAGACCATTTTAGGAACCTAGACAAACTCAAATGTCAAAAGAAAAATTTAAAGTAGCCATTCTCGACATGAACAACAACCAGGCCAACCAAGGGCTGCGTTGTATTGCGGACCTCGTGAATGGCTTTGAAGATGAAGTTGATTTTAAAATATTTAATGTGAGAGGCGCTCTTGAATTGCCGGATACATCTTATGATATCTACATTTCAAGTGGTGGCCCTGACAGTCCGTTGGAAGATGGCCCTTGGCGTATTCCATACCTCAATTTAGTACAGGAACTTTGGGATTTTAACAAAACATCTCCGCACCAAAAGAAATACATGTTCTTTATTTGCTATTCCTTTCAGGTGGTCTGCGATTATTTCAAACTCGGCGTAATGGAACCAAGGCGCAGCACTAGCTTCGGGGTTTTACCCATCCACAAAACCAAAGAAGGCTTAAAAGACCCTTTATTAGCAGGGCTTGACGATCCTTTTTATGCCGTCGATTCCAGAGATTGGCAATTGGTGCAACCACGATTAAAAGTTTTTAAAGGTCAGGGTGCCTCCATTTTAAGCTTAGAAAAAGTACGCAACCATGTGGATTACGAACGTGCCATTATGGCAGTTCGTTTTTCTGATGAATTTGTAGGAACGCAATTTCACCCTGAAGCAGATCCCATTGGAATGAAAGCACATTTTTTGGCAGATGCCAATAAGCATAAGGTCATTGCCAATTTTGGAGAAGAAAAATATGACGACATGATGGATAAAATGGATGATCCTGACAAAATTATCAGAACTCACAAAATCATACTTCCAAATTTTATTCGCAGCGCGATGAAACAATTGTCACCAGAACTAATCTCATAACAGCCTATGATTGCCTCCTTACGCAACGCGTTTAACGCGCAATTTACTGAAGAAAAGTATCAGGACATGTTGGCCGATGTCAACCAACAATTTAATTATACCCCCAATTTCAAAATATCTGAAACTCCTGTATTTATCCCGAATGCTTTAAAACAAAAGTTGGTTGAAGCTTGTGAGGATATCATGAAAGTGATTAATCAACCCAATTTTAAAGAACTTACAGAGGGGGCTTTTATTAAAGACAATATGCGAGTGCCCAATGAGGATAACCTTTCTAAGTTTATACAATTGGATTTTGGCGTGTGTTTGGATGAACATGGCGAATTAACTCCCAAATTAATAGAACTGCAAGGCTTTCCGTCGCTGTATTTTTTTCAGGAACTTTTGGGACATATGTACCGTAAACATTATGACGGCATTCCAGAAGATTTTTCACAACATCTCAACGGATTAACCTCAACTGAGTATATTGAACTCTTGCGCGCCGAAATTGTAGGCGGCACCAATCCGAAACAAGTGATTCTTTTAGAAATCGAGCCTGAAAAACAAGCCACGGCGATTGATTTTTTTGCGACAGAAAGTTTATTGGGTATTAAAGTACTATGCATTTCTAAATTGATCAAAAAAGGAAAACAGTTGTTTTACTTAGACGAAAACGAAGTGGAAATTCAAGTCTTAAAAATTTACAACCGTATTATTTTTGATGAATTGGACCAACGCGCCGACTTAAAACGGGAATACGATTTTAAGGATGAAGTGGATATTGAATGGATCGGACATCCTAATTGGTTTTTCAGAATCAGTAAGTTTACGATGCCTTTATTAAAGGGCGATTATGTTCCAAAATCATATTATTTAGACCAGCTTGAAGCCATTCCAACCGATTTAGAGAATTATGTCCTAAAACCTTTGTATTCTTTTGCTGGTGCGGGCGTTCAAATTCACGTGGACCGAGCGATGATTGATGCCGTTGAGGACAAATCCAATTATTTATTGCAAGAGAAAGTGGCTTATGCTCCTATTATTCAAACCATGGATGAGCCTGCAAAATGTGAAATAAGAATGATGTTGCTTCATAACGGCAAAACCAACAAAACTCAAATTGTCAGTAATTTAATGCGCTTAAGCAAAGGTGAAATGGTGGGCGTTAAATACAACAAGGACAAAACTTGGGTTGGT
Organism: Gelidibacter sp.; assembly: GCF_039916245.1. GTDB lineage: Bacteria > Bacteroidota > Bacteroidia > Flavobacteriales > Flavobacteriaceae > Gelidibacter. The sequence goes on along the minus strand of NZ_JBDSLS010000011.1, from coordinate 6,515 downwards.
GGCAGCACTGGCTTTTTCGAACCTTGATTTATGGAATGCTAATCGGATTACAGAACGCAGACCTGCCCGTCCGTTCAGGCGGGTGACGCGGATTGTTTATGATTTGCTCTGATTTTTCTTCCAACACTAATCATCGAAATCAGTTTAATCAGCATCATCTGCATTCTTTTAAGAGCTTAACCGACATGAACTATCCATATACTGATCAGATGCTTCTAAAAATCTTGATTTTATATTTCAATCCATGCAAGTCTTTAATTTTGTATCTTACAACATCAATCCTGAGCCATGATTACAAAGTCCAATCTCATAGAACAGCTAGAACATTTACCCGAAGAATTTACTATTGACGAACTTGTCGAGCGGCTAATTCTAATCGAAAAAGTGGAAAGAGGCTACCAACAATCGGAGAGTGGAAATTATGTTTCTGAATCTGATCTGGATAATGAAATGAAAAAATGGTTCAAATAAATTGGACACATCAATCAATTGCTGATTTAAAGGATATATTCGAATATATTTCCATAGACTCCACGGCTTACGCCAAACTTCAAATCATACGAATAAAAAACCGAACCAAAATACTGCGTTCTCAAATATATTCCGGGAAAATTGTTCCTGAAATAAACAAAGCACATACTAGGCAATTGATTGAAGGCAATTATAGAATCATTTATAAAATCGTAAATCCATTGCGTGCTGATATTTTAACCGTTCATCATTCGGCAAGAGATTTAACAAACAGAAGCATTTAAAAAGATTATTGACTTCTTTCGTCATTTTATGGAACGCTGACCTACCCGTCCGTTCAGACGGTTAACGCTGATTACTTATGATAAGCACTGATTTGCTTTTTCATTGTAAGGAACAAGGCGCAATGATTTTCGAATAACACCCAGCTTTAGCTGGGGGCTAGAAAAAGAAAAGTAGAGGGCTTTAGCCAAACTGCCATCTTGAGTGCAGTTTGGGCTAAAGCCCTTTGTTCTTCTATAATTCCATACTCCGAGCTAAAGCTCGGAGCTATTCATGTCGGCACTTATAAAATAACGTATTTGCACATATAAATCTGTGAACATCTGCACAAATCAGCGTCATCCGCGTTCTATCACAAACTCTTATTCGGGGCCGGAATGCTCGCATGGAAATCTGAAACAATCCGTTTGGTGTAATTATCCAACAATTCCATAACACGTTCACTGCTGTCCGAAACCACAATTATCCCTATATGCCATTTTTTATGCATGCGCCAAACAATTTCAGGATCGTTAAAACTTGAAGTATTAGGTTTTTCAAACTTACTTAAGGACACGACGATACCCGCATATTGATGCTTGACTTCTGGTAGTTTATACGTTTCTTTTCTTAAAACCTTGGATTCAATCCGTGCCCATTCGCCCCAAAGATTGATCCCGGAAGCAAACTCGACCATTTCTGCTAAATTGGCACCACCAACTCTTGACGAGGTTTCTAAAAAGAATAATTCGCCCGTTTCTTTAGAAGCAATAAACTCGGTATGTGACGCGCCAAATTGCATTCCGAAAGCTTTCATTACCTCTGCATTCATCTTGATTAATGCCTTTTCCATTTGAGTGCCCATTTCGCAGGTTGCCGATCGGAATACGCCACCGCCATGTGAAACGTCAAGCGGCGTATCTAAATATTTACTCGCTCGGGCAAAAATCACTTTACTCTCAAGGATTAGGCCATCCACATGGTACACATCGCCCGGCGCAAATTTTTCAATCAGGTAATTATCGCGTTCGTCTTGAAGGGCATTGACAATTTGCCACAGTTCTTCCTTGTTTTTTATTTTTTTGATGCCGGTTGCGGAAGCTTCCAAACGTGGTTTCAACAACCATGGCGGACTCACACGATCAGCATAAGCGTTGATATCCACATCATTAAACAGGGCCGTAAATTCAGGCACATTAACACCTTCCTCCTTAGCTTTCATGCGCATGGCCAATTTGTCCCTAAAATAATGAGACGTGGTTCGACCCATTCCAGGCATTCTGAAATGCTCCCGTAAAAGCGCTACTTTTTCGACATCAAAATCGTCCAAAGCCACAAAACGGTCAAACTTTATAGTTCGAAATTTATAGGCGACCCCTTTGGTAACGTCGCTTTGGTTCCAGTTTTCCACATAAAACACATCATCAATCGCTTCCCATGGCCAAACCTCATGCTCCAACTTCTTTTTGGTCAATAAATACACATTATTACCTTCAGCTTTACAGCTTTTGATAAAATCAGCACCTTTATGATACGTCGTAACGCATAGAAAATTCAGGGGTCGTTTTGTGGCCATATTTTTCTGAAAGTTTATGTTAAGTGATTAATAATCTGATACAAAATACAAAATAATCAGTTACTCATCCAGAATCTGTTTGATATAATTCGTGATCAATTGCACACCATAGCCACTGGCACTTTTCATTTTAGAATACGGCGAATCGCCAAAGGAAACTCCCGCAATATCCAAGTGCACCCACGCCTTATGAGCATCCGTAAAGGCCTCTAAAAACTTAGCTGCGGTAATCGCGCCTGCTACAGGCTTTCCGCTATAATTGCGCAAATCGGCAATATCACTTTGCAAATCACTTTCATATTCTGCAAACAATGGCAATTGCCAAACACGTTCGTTAGTGTCAAAACCTATTTTTGAGAGCGTTTGCGCCATTTGGGAATTGTTAGTAAACATTCCAGCGGCGGAGTAGCCCAAGGTTTGTATCACACTTCCTGTTAAGGTTGCTAAATCGATAACCTGTTTAGGCTGAAATTCTTTAATGATATAACTCAAACCATCAGCCAAAACCAAGCGTCCTTCAGCATCGGTATCAATAATTTCAATGGTTTTACCAGAATAACTTTGGATGACATCGCCCGGCCGGTAACTATTCCTATCCACAGCGTTTTCTGCGGAAGCAACCACACCTACAATATTCACGTTAAGCTTTAGTTTTGCTACCAATTCGACAACACCTAAAACAACTGCAGCCCCGCCCATATCACTTTTCATATAGTGCAAATTGGTGGACGGTTTTATGGATAAACCTCCGGTATCAAAGGTAATGCCCTTGCCTACCAAGCCAATATCCACAGTACCGCCTTTTTTAGGCATATATTCTGTGACGATGACCACTGGCGGATTGGCACTGCCCTGCCCCACCGCCAGAACGGCACCAAAGCCTTGAACCTTCAACTCCTCTTGATGTAATACGGTGCATTTATAATGACCTTGCTCAGCGGATGCCTCAGCCCATTGTCCTAAAAACTCAGGTGTTTTTTGATTTGCTGGGGCATCGACCAAAGTTTTAATCCGATTAATGGTTTCGCCGATAGCTTTGGCTTCTTTAAGAATGCTGGTGACGTCTTTTGAACTCACCATTTCAAAAGTGAGTGCCTTAACATCCTCTTTTTTGGTTTTAAAAGCGCCCATATCATAAGCCGACAACTCAAGCCCGATGATTACTTTTTGAAGCTCAGTATCCGTAAATCCTTCGGTAATGACCTGTACTGGTTTTTTCCAGTATTTTTTATAATTGAAGCTTAGCTTCTGAAAAGCCTCATCCACTTTTACGGCATCTTTTTCTTCGCCAAGACCTAAGAGATAAATGCGATTCCCTTCGGCACCATATACCATTTGAACGGTTGCAAATTCGCCATTAAAATCCGGCTCTTTAATCGTGATAAATTGCTGAAGATGCTCCAACTGGCCTTTGCGACAAGGAACAATAACATCGTGATGTACATTAACTTTTGAAACTTGTGTAAAAATCATAGTATTTATTTAAAATAGAGCCATTTAACGGCTTTCGGAAACTCATGTCTCCAGTATATTTCGGCATGAACGCCAATTTCATTCACAGAAAAGTGAAAGTCGATATCGTGATTCTCCACCATTTTCGCCCTAAAAATAGCCTCCAATCGCTGAGCATTTGGTAAATGCTCTTTGCTTTCCATTCCCCCTGAATAGAGGTATATTTTTGATTTCTGCAACGGATGATAGGATTCAGTTTGGTTAAAAATGGTTTTTGCAATCCATAAACTCGGCGAAAAAATCATCATTTTACCAAACACCCTTGGGTTTGACAAGCCTGCATATAAGCTGATCAACCCACCCAGCGAGCTCCCTCCAATACCCGTGTTTTCAAAATCGGTAAGCGTCCTGTAATTCTTGTTAATGTAAGGAATTAATTTTTCAATAATAAATTGAATGTAAAAACTGCCTTTTCCTTCGCCATAGCGCGGATGATAATGCGGCAAATATTCATTAATACGCTCATTATCGCCATGATCAATAGCGATGATGATAAGGTCGCTAAAGCCTTCTTGCGCTAACTTCTCCAACGATTTATCAATGGCCCAATCTCCAAAAGGCGCCATAGGGTCGAACAAATTCTGTCCATCCTGCAAATAAAGCACGGGATAATGCTTATCGGTTTCGTAGTAATCATGCGGCAATAAGGCCGAAATTTTGCGCGTGGCCTGCAACTGCGGAATCTCATAAGCCTCTTCAATAACCTTTATAATGGGTCTAAAGTCCGTCACTGTCATTTAAAATAGATTAGTTAAAACGAAAATACATTTTTAAGATTTTATAAAACATTAATTTGTAAATTTATGTTAACAAAGAAGGAGTTGAGTTGTTGACATGAGCACATCTGTTTTATTCACTATGCTTTTGACTCCTAATTTTACCAACCATCCGTTACATAATAGTCAACTCATGAGGGCAACAATAGCCAACTATATTTATTTTGAAAGGATATTAATTTGGATGGAAATTAATGCTAATTTAGGCAGACATTCAAAACAGCTATTATTCCTAGCTGTGAGACCTTGTCAACAAGCGAAACAGAGATGACTAAAAAAACAGTTTTAAGGTTACTTTTAGGAATAGTGTCGCTCATCATTCCAATCGCTGTAGTCGGAATTTCAGTTAGCCGATTTTATCAATATTCGCTTCTTAAATGGGTAGGCCTTTTAATTTGCGCCCTTGGATTTTACCTGTCTGGTTTAATCAATCAAAAAACACCTTTAAAGTTTATTCCGTTTTTATACTTCGGTCTTCTTGCTTTTATACCTCTAAGATATTTCCATTTTCCTCTCAATATTTTATTCATTGTATTTGCTACAATAAGTCTTCTCATCACCCGTAAAGAATTCAAAAGATCCTATAAAGCAATTCCACTAATAGCAATGATTTTGACTTTTACATATTTCTTGTTTTCTCAACCCTTAACTTTAAGATCAGGCAATACAATTGAAAAGGATATCTATGGAGATGTAATAAACGGCAAGACGCTATGGAATTTTACACAAGAAAAAGCAAAAATATTACCTAGTGAAAGTTTTAGAGATATCAACAATAAAGAGATCAATTTAGAATCCTATCAAAATAAAACACTCTATATTTCATTTTGGGCCACTTGGTGTGCGATTTGTTTGAAAGAGAAACCAAGATTAGACAGTTTAAAAGAGCAATTCAAAGATAATCCGGATGTTGTTTTTATTGATATTTCATTGGACAAAGATGTCGAAAGATGGAAAAACTATGTTATGAAAAATGAACCTACTGGAGCTCAACTGATATCTTCAAATATATCTGCCACCAGAAACTCATTCGATATAAGCGTCATTCCTAAACATCTTGTGGTCAACTCTAAAAGAGAATATAGAGCGATTTCCGGAATGGAATTGCCAAAAATCATCTTAGCAGATTCAACCATGGTAAATAATTATATCAACAAAAAGCTAAAACTAAAAGAAGCCTCTATAGAGAAGGAATAAAGCAATTGCGAATCACCCTAATAAAATTATAATTACACCTCAACTTTTCATCCTCGATAGGCCTTCTAAGATATTATATTTAAAATTATTGATGTCCGGTTAAGAATTTCGTCGTCCTTCAAAAGATAATACTGATAAAGGATTTTAAACGTTTTGTTCGTTAATGTCATCATTTTTCATTTTTGAGAAATGCTACCCGGATGCTAATTGCTTGGTAAATATAAATTTATAAAATCTAGATTTTAAGTGTTTTGCGGTTTGTGTCTTGATTCTTGGTTCTAACAGCTAAGCGGAGGTTACTGAGCTTGTCGAAGTGTCTTGATTCTCACAATACTGATTTAAAATAACTACCAATAAAATAACAAAATAATTACCACACTTTTTATTCGTTTACTCTTTTATATTGCAGATGACCAAACCGACTACTATTAGAAAAAACGTGACAAGTTAAAACACCGTCGGAGATGAAAATGAATGCGCTGTTGATAGACGCAAAAACTGGACAAGCTAAAAAATCCCACAACTTTTTGACTTGATCCCTTGTTATTGCCCAGCTAGAGCTCGTTTGATCCTTCATTTACCTCAGATGGCAAACCCATACAAACAAAAAAAGTCCCCAACAAATGAATGTTGGGGACTCTCAAAAAAGGCGGCGACCTACTCTCCCACGAGATGCAGTACCATCGGCGCAAACGGGCTTAACTTCTCTGTTCGGAATGGTA
>NZ_JBDSLS010000010.1:0-7868 GCF_039916245.1 Gelidibacter sp. | reverse complement strand
AAGTGATAAAATCAATAAGGCAAAAATATGGCGTGAAAAAACGAATATTCGCCTGGAAAATAATGAGCTTGCTATAAAAAATTTAAAGCGATTATTTACTCAAGAGCGATTGAGCAATCAGGACATGGCTGATGCCACTGCCGCTTTGGCACAGGCTTATATCAATATTAAAGCTAAGGATAGTGCCTTGACGCAACTGGCAATTGCCGCTGCCTTCACTAAGAAAAACAACGAAAAAGCACGTTTTAATTATATAAGAGGTCAACTGTACAACGAGTTTGGTTATAAAGACAGTGCCAACATCTCATTTGATAAAGTTATCGATTTGCACCGTAAAGTGCCACGCGCTTATTATATCAATGCGCATTTAGCCAAAGCGGCAAATTTTGATCTGGAAACAGGAGATGTGTTAGCCTTTGAAGAATACTTGACTGACTTGGAGAGAAACCGTGAAAATCGACCGTTTTTGGACAAGATTTATTACCGTATCGCTGAATTCAATAGAGCTTCCGATCGGGATTCTCTAGCCGTTGTTTATTATAAGAAATCATTACGAGCGTCCTCAAGCGATAAACAATTACGCGCCTTGGATTACATGACTTTGGGAGATATGAGTTTTGACAACTCTGAATATAAAATTGCTGGCGCTTATTATGACAGTACGATGACCAATTTGGTGGTGGACTCAAAACCTTTCAGAACCATCAAAAGAAAAAGAGAGAATTTGGAAGATGTGATTCACTATGAAGGTATCGCTCACGTGAACGATAGTATTCTGAATTTGGTGAATGCATCTGAAGCCGATAGACTGGCCATTTTTTCAGCTTATATCGATAGTTTAAAGGCAAAAGCCAAAGCTTTAAAGGAGCAAGAGGAAATTGCAGAGCGTAAAGCCAGTGCGGGTGTAGTTGCTGTTGATAATAATCAAAATGCTGCCGGAAACTTTTCACGTAGTGCAGGTATCACTCCCCCGGGAAACAGCGCTAAACAATCTTTTTATTTTTATAATCCCACGACGGTAGCCTATGGGAAAAGCGAATTTCGAAAAATTTGGGGAGACCGTTCGCTTAAAGATAATTGGAGACTATCGAGCACGCGAAGCAATGAGTTTGTAGTCCAAGACAATACGTTATCTGCTGATGTTTCAGAAGAGGAGCGCTACGATCCGGAGTTTTATGTTTCAAAAATCCCGACCGATCCAAAAGTCATTGACAGCATCATTAAGGATAGAAATCACGCCTATTATCAATTGGGAGTTATTTATAAAGAAAAGTTTAACGAATACGAACTTGCAAAAAAGAAGCTCCAAGCGGTATTGGATAACAATCCCGAAGAGCGATTAATAGTGCCTACCAAATACAATTTGTATGGCATTTATGTCTTGTTGGGTGAAGCCCATGCGGCAGAACAGATGAAGCAGGATATCATCAAAAATAATCCAGACTCGAGATATGCCGCTATTCTTTTGAATCCAAAATCAGGAATCTCCAAGGATGAAAACAGTCCTGAAAGTGTTTATGAACGCACTTACACAAGCTATGAAGCTCAAAATTTTCAAGACGTTATCGATCAGAGTGAGAAGTACATTCTTGAATTTAACGGCGATCCAATTGTGCCTAAGTTCGAGTTTTTAAAAGCGGCTGCAAATGCGCGTTTATACGGTTTTGAGGCCTATAAAGAGACGATCAATTTTATCGCTTTAAATTATCCAAATTCTGAAGAAGGCAAACGCGCTCAGGACATCATGCAAAATGTCATTCCGGCATTATCTGCAAAAACTTTTAAGGACCATAATATGGGCTCAAAATTTAATGTGATCTATGAATTTGAAAATGCTACCAGTGAAGAGGTCGATGCGTTTTTAAATAAATTGAGGGATGAGGTTGTCAAAATTAGATACTATGATTTAAGTGTTTCTAAAGATATTTATGATAAAAACACCATCTTTGTGGTGGTGCATGGCTTAAAAAGTATTGAAGGCGCCATTGGGTTTGCCGATTTGCTTCAAGAGCGAAAAGTAAACATTACACGACCTTATATTGCGATTTCATCAACCAATTATGAAATTGTGCAACGACATAAAAACCTCAAAGACTACCTACAAACACAATAAACAACCAGAATTATGTTTTCAGAAAAACCAAAAAAAGGTAAATTAATTTCAGATGTCATTAATCAGCAAAATACCATTGCTAAAGGCACCACTATTACAGGAGATATCATTAGCGATGGCGACTTTAGAGTTGAAGGCACCATACTAGGCAATGTTAAAACCCCTGGTAAAGTGGTGCTTGGAAAAACGGGCATAATCAACGGAACACTTCATGCTGCCAATGCGGATATTGAAGGTAAATTCGCCGGAAAGCTAATTCTTACAGACACGCTTTCGTTAAAAGCTTCAGCTCATGTTGAAGGCGAAGTTGAAGTTGGTAAATTTGCCGTGGAACCAGGCGCTACTTTCAATGCGAGCTGTATGATGAAAGGTGCTCATAAAGGCACTGACATTAATGGTAGTTTAAAACCATCGCAAACCAATGGAACAGTCACCAAAAAAGGAGAATTCGCTTAATAGTTATGCCAAATATTCGTCAATAGCATTTCAAATGTTTGCTATTATAGGAATCGGCAGCTTTATTGGAGTTAAGATTGACGAATATTATGGCAACAAAAATAATTTGTGGACTATAATATTGTCTTTGTGTTCCACAATTCTTGCCGTTGTTTTTGTAATAAGACGTATTATTGCAAATTCAAAAGACGATAAATAAGGATCTTTATTAATTGAGAAAATATGCTCTCATTATCAAGCTTTTTTTACAGAGGCTGACATTATTCCGAAAGGAAATAAGTCTTTACTGACAAGAGGAGGTGGAAAGAGTATTAACAAAATAAATAAAATCCATTAAATTTTTCATTTTTAATGACTGCAGATTTCAAAAAAAGACAAATTAATTTTTTACTTCTTATCACGGTTCTAAGTTTAGTGGTGTATGGCATTCATAGTTATATACTTTCCTATTTCGGAACGGAATTGAAATTGTTTTTCCCCGTATGGCAGATTTATGTGTTTCATTTTGGCGTGACCACTTTATTATATACGGTCATAAACTATAGATTCTCAGTAGGTCAAACCGATATTTTCGTATTATTTATGGGGAGTACATTCTTGAAGATGTTTCTTTCCATTTTGTTTCTGTTACCTTTAATTCTATCCGACTTAGAGAAAAAACAACCCGATGTTTTTAACTTTTTTATCCCTTATTTTTTATACTTGAGTTTTGAGGTCTATGCAATAACTAGATTCCTTCAGAAATCATCTTGAAAACCATACCATTAATAATGGTAAAAAAGTATTTGACAATTGACATAATGTATGTACATTTGCACGGAATTTAGAGCAAGGTATTTTTAAGCTATTCATAATGACATTAAACACTTTAAGAGCCGTATTATTTTTAGTTTTTTCTGTTGCTATCTCCAATTTTGGATTTGCAACTCAAGATAACGATGACCAAGATAAGCCGTTCAATGCCAAAGAGATGATCATGCACCACGTCAAGGATGGGCATGAGTTTCATATTGTAGACTGGAATAACGAGCCCATTACAATTCCTCTTCCAATCATTCTTTTCACTGATAATGGATTAACAACTTTCATGTCCAGCGAATTTCAACATGACGATTCGGGATCGCAGATTGTTGAAAAAAACGGTGGGCGCTTCGTTAAATATCATGAAAAAATTTATCAACTGAACGCTGGTGTAGATGCTCTTGCTTTTAATGAAGAGCAACATCCTACAAACGCTTCATTGCCCTTGGACTTCTCCATTACTAAAAACGTCTTTATGATGTGGGTTTCGGTTCTGGTTCTATTATTGATATTTATTTCTTCAGCCCGTAAGTACAAAAAAACTAATAGCCTTGTTCCAAGTGGTATTGCTTCCTTTATGGAGCCGCTTATCATTTTTATCAGAGATGAGGTTGCCATTCCAATGATTGGTGAAGATAAATATAAAAAATACATGCCATTTTTATTGAGTGTGTTTTTCTTTATCTGGATCAATAATATTTTTGGATTGATTCCAATTTTAAACGGTGCCAACGTGAGTGGTAATATCGCATTTACCTTGTCGTTAGCCTTGTTCACATTCGTCATTACCCTTTTTAGTGGAAACAAAAATTACTGGAAACATATTTTCTGGATGCCTGGAGTTCCTGTGCCAATGAAAATATTTTTAATGCCTATTGAGATTATTGGAATGTTTGTAAAACCATTCTCTTTAACCATACGTTTGTTCGCAAATATCACGGCGGGACATATTATTATCTTATCGTTAATGTCCCTAGTGTTTATTTTCAAAAGTGAGTTTATTGCTCCCGTATCGGTAGGATTCTCATTATTCATCATGATCATAGAAATTGTAGTTGTTGCAATTCAAGCATATATATTTACCGTGTTGTCCGCCTTATATATTGGAACGGCAACCGCAGAAGACAATCATTAATTAATTTAATTTTTTATATTATGACTATTACAGGAATTGCAGCAATCGGAGCTGGTATCGCAGTAATTGGAGCTGGATTGGGAATTGGTAAAATCGGTGAGTCAGCTATGAACGCTATGGCTCGTCAACCGGAAATCCAAGGAAAACTTCAAACTTCAGCGCTTATCTTAGCAGCTTTCGTAGAGGCAGTAGCACTTTTTGGTGTTGTTGCGTCGTTAATCGTTTAATTAGGATTACAAAGTGCAGAGGTAACGGTTGGTTGCCTCTGTATTTTAAATTTAAATTATTAAAACTAAAACCTATTATAAATGGATTTAATTACACCAGGGTTAGGACTTGTTTTTTGGTCACTCATTACTTTTTTCATTCTTTTGGTCATCTTGAAAAAATTCGCATGGAAACCAATTTTGGGCGCAATTGATGAACGTGAAAACGGCATCAAAAATGCTTTAAAAGCAGCTGACAATGCGCGTAGGGAAATGGAAAACCTTAAGGCAGATAATGAGCGTATCCTTAATGAAGCACGTGCTGAGCGCGAAGCAATGTTAAAAGATGCACGGGAAATTAAAAATAAGATGGTGAGTGATGCTAAAGAAGAAGCGCAAGATCAAGCCTCCAAAATAATTGCCCAAGCTCAAGAAGCAATTGAAAATGAAAAAAGATCGGCCTTGGCTGAACTTAAAAATCATGTTGCGAACTTATCTATTGAAATTGCTGAAAAAGTAGTACGTCAAGAATTGGGTAGCAAGGACAAACAATTACAACTTGTAGAGTCTATGCTGAGTGAAGCAACTTTAAATTAAATTAATTAAGATCAAATTTAGATAGTGATGACATTAACCGTCTAAACATCTAACGTTAATATCTATAAAATGGCACAAACAAGAGCAGCAATACGATACTCAAAAGCAGTTTTAGACCTTGCTAAACACCAAAACTCGGCAGAGGTTGTAAATGTTGATATGAAGTCAATTGCCAATGCTGTGGCAGCAAGCACTGAATTAAAAGACATGCTTTTAAGTGCTGTAGTGCCTTCTACAATAAAAAAATCGGCTTTGTTGGCTGTTTTTACAGATTTAAACCAACTGAGCGTCAATTTGATTAATACCTTGATCCAAAACAAACGCATCAACATTTTGGGTGAAGTTGCACAAAAATATACTGAGTTATTTAATGAAAGTCAAGGTAGGCAAGTGGCAACCGTCACTACTGCAGTAGCCTTATCAGATGATCTTAAATCAAAAGTGTTGGCTAAAGTAAAAGAGTTGACCGGAAAAGATGCTGAAATAGTAAGCGTTGTTGATGAATCTATATTAGGTGGATTTATTTTACGAGTTGGCGATATTCAGTACGATGCAAGTATTTCGAATAAATTACAGAAGTTAAAAAGAGAATTTACATTAAACTAAAGAGTTGGATCCGGATGTCTAGCATCTATATTCTAACCTCTAATATCTAATAGAAAATGGCAGAAGTAAAACCAGCTGAAATTTCAGCAATCTTAAAGCAACAATTGTCAGGTTTTGAAGCTAGCGCTTCATTGGACGAAGTAGGGACAGTATTAACTGTTGGAGATGGTATTGCACGTGTTTACGGCTTATCAAACGTTCAATACGGTGAGTTAGTTGAATTTGCAGATGGTCTTGAAGGCATCGTTTTGAATCTTGAAGAAGATAACGTAGGTGTTGTATTGTTAGGCCCTTCTGTCGGAATCAGCGAAGGTTCAATCGTAAAACGTACCGAGCGTATTGCTTCCCTTAAAGTAGGTGAAGAAATCGTTGGACGTGTTGTAAATACTTTAGGAGAACCAATTGATGGCAAAGGTCCAATTGGTGGAACGCTTTATGAAATGCCATTGGAGCGTAAAGCACCAGGTGTTATCTACCGTCAACCAGTAACAGAACCGTTACAAACAGGTATCAAATCTATTGATGCGATGATTCCTGTAGGTAGAGGACAACGTGAGTTGGTTATTGGTGACCGTCAAACTGGTAAAACAGCAGTTTGTATCGATACCATTATCAATCAAAAAGAATTTTTTGATGCAGGTGAACCTGTATATTGTATATATGTAGCTGTTGGACAAAAAGCGTCAACGGTTGCTTTAATTGCAAAAACATTAGAAGAAAAAGGAGCAATGGCTTACACAACTATCGTTGCCGCCAACGCTTCTGACCCTGCTGCAATGCAAGTGTATGCGCCGTTTGCTGGTGCTGCAATTGGTGAGTATTTTAGAGATACTGGCCGTCCTGCATTAATTGTTTTTGATGACTTATCGAAACAGGCAGTAGCTTACCGTGAGATTTCATTATTGTTACGTCGTCCACCGGGACGTGAGGCGTATCCTGGTGACGTTTTCTACCTCCACTCAAGATTATTGGAGCGTTCTGCAAAAATCATCAATAACGATGCGATTGCTAGAGAAATGAACGATTTACCAGACGTTTTGAAACCAATCGTAAAAGGTGGTGGATCATTAACCGCATTGCCAATTATCGAAACACAAGCAGGTGACGTATCCGCCTATATCCCAACCAACGTAATTTCGATTACTGACGGTCAGATTTTCTTGGATGGTGACTTGTTTAACTCTGGTGTTCGTCCAGCAATTAACGTTGGTATTTCGGTATCTCGTGTAGGCGGTAACGCACAGATTAAATCGATGAAAAAAGTAGCTGGAACCTTAAAATTAGACCAAGCACAATACCGTGAGCTAGAAGCTTTCGCGAAGTTTGGTTCTGACTTGGATGCCGTTACTTTAAACATCATCAACAAAGGAAAACGTAACGTTGAGATCTTGAAACAAGCTCAAAACGATCCATTTACGGTTGAAGATCAAGTTGCTATTATTTATGCAGGATCTAAAAACTTGTTGAGAGATGTTCCTGTTGAGAAAGTAAAAGAATTTGAACGTGATTACCTAGAATTCTTAAGAGCTAAGCACAGCGATACCCTTGCAGCATTAAAAGCAGGTAAATTAACTGATGAGATTACAGATACATTGGAAGCAGTAGCTAAAGATATGTCTGCGAAGTATAGAAAATAAAAATATAGTTAAGAGTTCAGAGTTATAAATTCAGAGTGACAACATTCTAAAAACGCATAACTTTGAACTCGAAACTTATAAATTACATAGAATGTCATTAGATAACAGTCCAATTTGAATTAAAAGTTTTCAATTTGCAGGTGAGATTGTACATTTTAGTGATATTTTAAAAAAGAATAAGGACTTTGATTTAGCATCTCAAATTTTAAAGAGTGGAACAAGTATTGGAGCGAATACAAGGGAAGCACAAAGAGGGGTAAGCACAAAGGACTTTAAAAATAAATTTGGAATTGCCCTTAAAGAGGCTGACGAGACCA
>NZ_JBDSLS010000009.1:0-24166 GCF_039916245.1 Gelidibacter sp. | reverse complement strand
GAACTCAACTAAAAACACTTTAAACTAAAACACTTAAACCAAAACTTTATCAATAAATCAATTAATTGGCTCAGCATTTAAAACAAGCCTTCAATTGTACCATTCTTGTCAATCGTGATTTTCTCGGCTGCAGGAGTCGCAGGTAATCCAGGCATACGCAACATATTGCCCGCAATCGGGATTATAAACCCGGCGCCTGCTGCTAATTCAAACTCCCTAATATGTATATCAAACTGCTCCGGACGGCCCAATCGCTTTTGATCGTCACTAAAACTCTTTTCTGTTTTTGCCATACAGACTGGTAAATTTCCATAGCCCATTTCCTCATATTTACGTAATTGTGATTTTGCAAGTTCACTTAAAACAATGTTTTCTCCACCATAAATAGTTTGGCAAATCTTTTTCATTTTGATGTACACATTGTCATCAAGGTCATAGGTAGGATGATATTGGTTCGTACACGATTCCGCTGCCGTAATGACTTTTTCAGCAAGATCCAAACAGCCTTTCCCTCCCTTTTCCCAACCAAAGCTTAATGCTACAGGAATGCCCAATTTTTCACATTGGTCTTTTACGACTTGTATTTCAGCTTCCGTATCGGATTTGAAGGCGTTTATCGAAACTACGATAGGAATTCCAAAACTTTTCAGACTCGCAATATGCCTCTCCAAATTGGGAATTCCCTTTTGAAGTGCTTCTACATCTTCTTGCGTAATCTCTTTTAAGGATTTTCCTCCGTGGTATTTTAAGGCTCTAATGGTAGCCACCAAAACAATAGTTTTAGGAGAAATTCCAGCCGTACGACACTTGATATTCAGGAATTTTTCCGCACCTAAATCAGATCCGAATCCGGCTTCAGTGATGGTATAATCACTTAGGGTCATCCCCATTTTTGTTGCTACGATAGAATTCGTTCCTTGTGCGATATTGGCGAAAGGGCCGCCGTGGATAATGGCCGGATTTCCTTCCAATGTTTGAACCAAGTTAGGTTTTATGGCATCTTTTAATAAAACTGCCATGGCACCATTGGCATTTAAATCTTTGGCAAAAACAGGCGCTCCTTCCCAAGTGTCCCCCACATAAATATTCCCGCATTTTTCTTTTAGATCTTCTAAATCGGTTGCTAAACACAAAATCGCCATAATCTCAGAAGCTGCCGTAATATTAAAACCTGTTTCCCGAGGAACACCGCCAGCCTTTCCACCAAGTGCGGCAAGGATATTCCGCAAGCCGCGATCGTTCATATCCATACAGCGTTTCCAAACGACGGTTCTAGGATCGATACCCAGACTTCTCGTTTTACTTTGAATGTTATTTTCGATGAGCGCCGAAAGTAAGTTATTCGCTTTTTCAATGGCGTGAAAATCGCCCGTAAAATGTAGATTTATGTCAACCATAGGAATAACCTGACTCCACCCGCCACCAGCTGCGCCACCTTTCATACCAAAAACAGGTCCTAAACTAGGTTCTCGGATGACCACTGCAGCTTTCTTTTCTAAAATATTGAGCGCATCAACCAATCCAATGGACGTGGTGGTTTTTCCTTCACCAGAAGGCGTAGGTGTAATTGCCGTCACTAAGATGAGCTTGTTGTTTTTTATTTTTTCTTCATCAATAATATCTAAAGGAAGTTTTGCTTTGTCGTTACCGTAGTACTCCAATTTCTCCTCAGGAATTGCCAATTTTGCCGCTATTTCTTTAATATGCTTAGGCGTAACGCTTTGTGCAATTTGTATTTCTGTCATAAGATTAATATTTTAAAAGTGGAATAAAGGTAAAGTTTAGATTCCTGAAATTGTATAATTAATGTCATCCTTTTCTACTGGACTGACTTTATTTGTAGAATTGAAGCGTCCAATCCATTGCCCCCTTTAAGAAAGAAATATTCGAAACCTTCTCTCTTTGCAGCTTTAAAAAGACAAGTATTTACGTCAAAAAAGAACTTAAACCAAAACGGAATCGATTATAAAAATTATTTGAAGAGCATAACAAGAATTTCAGGACATTATCAACTCAAATTATGCCCAATTAGTTAAAAGTGATCGCCTCTTTTAATCCGCTGACCTACATGGTTGACCCGCTTCGCTACATGATGATCGGAAGTCCCTCGGAGTTCGGTTTGCCTTTCGATTGTGGAGTTTAAACACCGGTAACCTTTGAACAACCCCATAAATCCATAAAAACCGAACGTAATTAAGCCCTTTTTTATGGCTGTTTTATTTATTATCTTGGAGTTTTAGCTAAATTCCGGACAGCTTAAATCAAATAATTAACTGGAAACACATTGATTAATAGCGATACCAAGTTGGTTTTAAATTTTTTATTCCAGTTATCAGCGTGATGCTTATACTTACCTAATTCACTGATTTATATAGGGCGATAAAAGTCCTCTTAGTCGCCGCCACACAAGATCATAAGCGCCTGCCCGCTCCTTCCACCCTCCAAAAAAAGCAGTGACGAATTTAATACTTATTGACCGTATTGTTAAAAAATCTTTTTAAATTAGTGTATTGAATAAACCATTCAAAAATGAACCGAGCAAACGTGGTTTTTGAGGAAAAAGGAATGCAACCAATCTGGTTGGCAGATCAATCAAGAAAAGGCCAACCTATGCAAACGTCCTATATATAAGTCGTCCCAATTATGGAACGACTTTTTTTTTGGGCACCCATTTGAAAAACCTGTGGCTTAAAGGATCATTAAAAACTGAACCGCAGAAAAGCCTTTGGACTTTAGCGCTAGGATGATGACTGACTATGGGTCATCAAAAAGCTTAATCCTTCGGGCTCCTTAGTTCAAACCCGTTTAAATGGGCAAGCTTTATATTAATAAAACAGACCATATAATAGGCAGCTTTACGCCTCTGTTGTGAAAGTGGCTTTTTGTGGCCTACCCCTACCGTCATTGATTTAAATAGGATCTCATTTATATAATCATTAAAAAGAGTGTCATGGCAGAAATACGCACCAATAAATCGACATTAAACAGGGGCATCACAGTTCCTAGTTTGATTTTCATTGTAGTCACCTCTTTTTTAGCCGCCCTGTTTCCCGAACAAACAGGAGCTGTCCTAGATCAGATAAAGCATTTTATCTTCGTTAACCTCAACTGGGTCTATGTATGGTCGGTCACCATTTTTGTGTTCTTTATGTTTTATTTGATCTTGAGCAAATACGGTAATATCAAGCTCGGTAATAATGATAGCAAACCCCAGCATTCTTATTTCTCCTGGATTTCCATGCTCTTTGCCGCGGGTATGGGGATTGGGCTTATGTATTTCAGCGTGGCAGAACCTATGCAGCATTACAGCAACCCAATTTTTGCCGATTTAGACCCGATTAGTCGTGCCAAGAATGCACAGCTCTACACCTTTTTTCATTGGGGCATCCACGCTTGGGCTATATATGGCATTGTGGGTTTATCTTTATCATATTTTACCTACCGCTATAAGCTGCCGCTCTCTTTGAGAAGTTGCTTCTATCCGTTGCTTAAAGAACGCATACATGGCGTTTGGGGAAATGTCATTGATATATTTGCCCTTTGCAGTACGGTATTTGGGATTACAACCACTTTAGGATTTGGAGTGGTGCAAATAAATTCAGGGTTGGTCAATATGAATATTTTTCCCGATACAAGTTTCTCGTACCAAATCATCATTGTTGCCGTTTTGGTTGCCGCCTCTATTCTATCTGCAGTGACAGGCGTTAGCAAGGGCATAAAAATATTGAGCGGCATTAATATTGTGGCGGTCATTTTCCTATTGATATTTGTAATTGCCGTGGGGCCTACCACCCTGCTTATTGGGAGTTTCACCGAAGGCTTAGGGAATTATATCAGTAGCTTTATAGAATTGACCTTTAACACTCATTCGTACAAAACAGATGAATTGCCCTGGTTTTATGACTGGACGATCTTGTATTGGGCATGGTGGATTTCCTGGGCGCCTTATGTCGGTTTGTTTATTGCGAAAATATCCCAAGGCCGTACCATTAGAGGTTTTGTAGCGGCCGTGCTTATCATACCTACGATGTTCAATTTTATTTGGATGACCGTATTTGGGAACAGTGCAATGTGGGCCGACCGTACCATAGCCGATGGCACCTTGAGCAGCATCGCCGGTAATCCGGATGTCCTAATGTTCCGGTTTTTAGAATACCTGCCACTCTCTGGAATAACCAGTTTTTTAGTCATATTCATCATTATCATCTTCTTTGTCACCTCTGCCGATTCAGGGATCCTGGTTATGGATAGCATTGCCACGAAGAACTCGTCCAAATCCTCTAAACTGCAAATCGCGCTTTGGGGCGTTTTATTGGCGATCATTTCCCTTGTGCTCTTAAATGCCGGTGGTTTGGACGCCTTGCAAAGCATGACACTAATTACGGCCTTGCCGTTCTCGGTTATTATGATCCTGTTTATTGTAAGCTTGGTGAAGGCCTTGCGCATTGATTATAAATATTACGATCGGGACTTTTCGGCAACAACCGATTTATGGTCGTCGGATACGTGGGAGGATAAGTTGAATCAAATAGTCACTTTTAAAAACAGGCCCGCCATTGATAATTTTATCAATACCACGGTAAAAATGGCTTTTGAAGAAATGAAAGCGGTTTTATCAAAATATGAGATCACTTCCCAAATCAACACCTATCAAAAACCGAATAGAATAGAATTGGAAATACATTATGACGTCTTAAATAAC
This sequence comes from Gelidibacter sp., assembly GCF_039916245.1. Classification (GTDB taxonomy): domain Bacteria; phylum Bacteroidota; class Bacteroidia; order Flavobacteriales; family Flavobacteriaceae; genus Gelidibacter. Next base: position 19,464 of record NZ_JBDSLS010000009.1, on the reverse strand, counting down.
TTCATTTATGGGGTAAGAACCGAATCACGGAATTTGCCCGACTATTTTCTAAACGAAGAAAACCTGCCGGATGCGAATAGCGATAAATCCTTTTTCCCTCTTTCCTATTTTGGGGATAACCGACAAGGGTACAGTGTCCTCTATTTTACTAAAAACGAATTAATAACAGATGTTTTGAAGCATTATGAACGGTACTTAAAGTTAACTTCAGAAGAAAAGAACGTGATGTTTATAAGTCGTAACCGCCACCTCAAAAAACTCCAAAAGGTGAAACAAAAGCTTAAAAACTAGGTGTATAAAATTAAAGAACGCTAAAATTAACGCTCTTTCTTATAATAATATTCCCAGACAGCAACGCTGACAACCAGTTTAGTCTTAGCACGACTTACGGCAGCTGCTCTGCTTATAAGGTTATTGTGGCTTAAATTCCTTTTTGAAGACGTTCTTAAAAAATATTCGTTAATCGAATTTAGACTTAATTGCCATTGCATTTAGATTGTCAATTGAATTAAAAGTTGAATAGAAGTGATCTAGTGCTTAACACAAAGTAGTCTTATAAATTTAAGACCAGTTAAACCGATCGATTCCAAAGTCAATCTGACAAAATAAAATCTTCAAAACCATTCTAATAAAACTCAAACATTACTTAACTTACTCAATAAAATAACGTAAATTTGTCTCCAAGTAGATACAGTAATTATGTTCTTTATCGAGAAAACAACTGAATTTGACAAATGGCTAAGAAAGCTTAAAGACCTCATGGCCAAAGCCAAAATCCTGTTTAGAATTCAGAAAATAGAAAACGACGGACATTTTGGAGACTGCAAACCTGTTGGCGACGGCATTCAGGAAATGCGAATAAATTTCGCGAAAGGTTATAGAGTTTACTTCAAAGAACAAGATGGAAAGATTATTATTTTACTTATTGGTGGCGATAAATCCACTCAACAAAAAGACATTACAAAAGCCAAAGAAATTTGGAGAAAATTAAATAAATAGAAAATGGAAACCTCAAAATTTGACATTGCAGATTATTTGGATAGTAAAGAAATGATTGCAGAGTATCTCAATACCGTTTTAGAAGAAGGAAATCATGCAGATATAATTAATGCCATCGGACATATTGCAAAAGCGATAGGAATGACAAAAATATCGGAGGAAACTGGATTGAGCAGACCGAGTTTATACAAAGCATTATCGGAAGGATCCAAACCTCAATTTGCGACGATAATGAAAGTTCTAAAAGCCATTGGAGGACAAATCCAAGTGACCCCAAAGTCTATCTAAAAAAACAAAAGCATAAATAAATTTTTTATTGTGCAAAAACTTCGAGATGCAGGATTTATGTTTTGGACGAATTTGAGGAAAACACAATCAGGTTTGGCTATAAAGAAAACTTTATTGCATCCTTGGATTCATTTATAAGTGAAAAATCATCAGATTTATATATCTAAGCAATCAAAAAGATTACTTTAATAGTCATAAAAAACAACTTTTATGGATTTCATATCAAATTCAGAAGAAAACATAAAAATCCGGCATATCATACTTGAAGAGTTGATATTTCAACATATGGAAAGAGAACGCGATATTGTGACTTCTTCGCCTTTAGAAAGATATCAAAGAGTTTTGGCAAGAAGTCCACAATTATTCCAAGAAATCCCCAAAAATACATTGCCTCCTAATTGAGAATGACGCCTGAAACATTGTCGAGAATCAAAAAATCTTAATCCAAATCAATGTTTTCGCAAAGAATAACACCGATTTTTGAGAAAAAAAACAATGACCATAGCATCGGAAAAATTAATACAGGACTTGATCGAAAGAACGCGGTTAAACATCAACCAAGCTGAATATTTTAGTACGCTTTCAACCATAAATCTTAATTGGAAAGCTCGACCAAACAATTGGAGTATTTTGGAGTGTTTGGAACATTTGAATTTATATGGCGATTTCTATATTCCAGAAATCAATAAGAAAATCGAAAGTTCAAAAGCAACTTCAAAAAAGAACTTCAAATCTGGAGTTTTAGGTAATTATTTCGCGAAAAGTATGTTGCCAAAGGAGAAGCTGAATAAAATGAAGACGTTTAAGGATAAAAACCCATCAGGTAGTACCTGGAATAAAACAACAATCGCGCGTTTTATCTCGCAACAAGAACAATTATTGAACTTATTGGATAAATCAAGGAACATCGATTTGAACAAAACCAAAACAGCAAGAAGTATCACAAATTTGATTAAATTAAAACTTGGAGATACTTTTAGAGTCATTGTCTATCACAATGAACGTCATTTAGTGCAAGCAAATAGCACAGTAGAACGTTCTTAAATTAAATCACTATTAACTAAAGTGCCATACCAGCCCGACAAATGTTCTGACGGGGATTTTAAAACAGACTGAAAGTCTGGTATTCTTGAGATTTATGCTAAAAAATTTGAGTCTGCTTTCTCAGAGTACGAATAAGTCCGTGAAAATTCATGAAATTCGTGTCTAAACTTTTAGAAGCTGTCAGGTTTCCTGGCCATAATTAATTTAAATGACTTAAACTTGGATAAATAGATCATAACGGAGTTTCTTTGCCATTACAATCCCATTCTAAAGTTTAAAAATAAACACCACTAATGACGCCCCTTCAAGTAATACATGAAAACAACGATTATATTGTCGTCAACAAAAAGGCAGGACTTATTAGCGAAAAAAGTCCTTTTGAAAAAAACACGGTGGAGGATCAAGTTTTTGAACACCTCTTAAAAAACACTCGAAAACCCTATGTTGGCGTAGCACATCGATTAGACCGCGTGACCAGTGGCTTATTGATTTTTGCAAAGAAAAAAAGCATTTTAGTAGAATTAAACAATCTCTTTAGCAGCCGGAAAGTTCAAAAAACCTACTTGGCAATTGTATCTCATAGGCCGCCAAAAAACAAAGGCTCTTTAATCAATTTTCTTGTAAAAAATAATCCCGAAAAAAGAGCGGAAATCCTCCCAACAAAATTAAAAGACGCTCAGGACTGTCGACTCTCCTATCAAGTTATTGACCAAAATGAGTTTGGTTATCTTTTGGAAGTCAAACCAACCACGGGCCGATTTCATCAAATACGAGCGCAATTATCAAATATTGGACTCCCTATTATTGGCGATGAAAAATACGGCTCCGATCAAGATTATTTCCCACTTTCCATTTGTCTTCATGCCTGGAAATTAACCTATGAAATCCCAGGTTCGAAAGAATTAAAAACCTTTGAGGCGCCACTGCCAAAAAACGCTTTTTGGGAATTCAAGAATATCTAAATTTAAGAGGTGTGCAAATTATGAAATCAACCACACCTACATTTGACTGTTTTTTTAAAACAGATTGAAAGTCTGTTGTATTCGTGAAATTTATAGTAAATAATTTCCGTCTGAACATTCAGAGGACGATTCCATTCGTGAAAATCCGTGTAATTGGTGTCAAAAAATTTTAGCCAATAAAAACCGATTCAATCGACTCATATTTAAGATTAAAAAAGAAATGTTTTTGAAGGCATAACCATAAATTCCCTTTTTAATCACAACCGATCATAAAGCAACTGCAACCTGTGATATTTATCCTTAAATTTGAATGAATAAATCTTTAAAAGAAAATATCATGGCAAAAAGTCAAGACGCAAAAAAGGCCGTTAAAAAAGAAGCTGCTAAAACTCCAAAATAAAAAAAGGCAGAAAAGAGACTAAAGAAGTCTAAATAAGCTGAACGGTACTCTGACAAACTCCACACTAACACCGTGTGCAATTTATTGGTTTGTGTTACTTATAAAATCCTGCTACACCTCAAAACGTAGCAGGATTTTCTTAAGTGAGCATTTACCTCTCTACAGTTGAGCAGCCAATTTTGTAAACTTTATGCAAAGTCGTTTCTGCACTAATGTGAATTTTATAACTGGTTTATTAAGATTTTCGATATCCAAAGTAATGAACCTAGCCATAGCTCGACCAAATAGCAATAATCTACAAGAAGAAAATATAAATTCAGTAAATAAAAAAATAATGAAAAACAAAATGAAAATAGAAATTTGGAGTGATGTCATGTGTCCGTTTTGCTATATTGGAAAGCGGAATCTTGAAACCGCTCTTGAACAATTTCCACATAAAAATCATATCGAAATCATCTGGAAAAGCTACCAATTAGATCCTGCTTTTCCTGAATCAGTAACGGAAGATTACCAGCAATATCTTGTGAAACGCAAAGGAATGACTGCTGAGCAAGTAAAAGGTATGTTAAACAATGTGACCCAAACAGCCAAAAAAGTTGGATTGGACTACTATTTAGATAAATCGGTCATCGTGAATTCATTAAACGCTCATAAGTTTATCCAATTTTCCAAAACCAAAGGTTTGGGAGACCAGGCGGAAGAATATTTATTTCATGCTTTTTTTACAGAAGCAAAAAACATAGCCGATTTAGATACTTTAACTCAAATAGGCAAAGACATCGGCTTGGATGAAACCGAAATTAAAACCGCTTTTACAGATGAAAAATATGCTGCTCAAGTAAATCACGATGTTCAGGAAGCTCAGCAAATAGGGGTTCAGGGCGTTCCGTTTTTTGTACTGGATCGAAAATATGCGGTATCAGGCGCACAACCACCACAGGCATTTTTGGAAAGCCTGGAGAAATCCTTTTCAGAATGGAGAGAAAAAAACCCTGTAACTAAACTAGATATTACGCAAGGACAAAGTTGTACGCCAGATGGCATTTGCGAATAATTCTCAGCTTAAACTGGGAGACAGAAAAAGACAAAAGGCTTTAACCAAACACCTCTTTTAGGCAGCATTTGGTTGAGGCCTACTTTACTTCTATACCATGACTCTCCGACCTAAAGCTCAGAGTTATTCATGCTTGCCCTGAGCTAAAACTCTAAGCTATTCCTAAATCGAAACGTTCCTTCTTTTAAAATGAAGTAACTTTGCCGCTTAGAATTTCGGCATTCAACTAAACAAGAAACATACTATATGGGAGAATTTTTTCCTGATCAAAGATATACCAGTTCTGGAGAACCTGAACTTGGACTAGGCATCGTCACAGAAGTAACCAAAGGAAAAATACAGATGTATTTTCCCGTAGCAGACGAAACGCGACTGTATGCCACAGAAAGTGCGCCTTTACGCCGAACAATTTTTAAATCTGGAGATTCCATTGTCGATCAACAAGGACAATCCATGCTCATTGAACACGTGAAAGTCGTAGATGGACTTTACGTATATTATGGAAGCGACCGAAAGCTGCACGAATCGGAAATTGCTGGTGGAACCATAACCCATAACGTGGATGATCGTCTTTTTATGGGCGATGTAGACTCACCTGAACTCTTCGCATTGCGTAGAGAAACGCTTTATCACAATTATAACAGACGGACATCTCCGGTTCATGGCTTTGTGGGTGGTAAAATTGATTTAATTCCACATCAACTTTATATTGCTCATGAAGTAAGTTCACGATTTGCCCCGCGTGTTTTGTTATCAGACCAAGTTGGACTTGGTAAAACCATTGAAGCTTGTTTGATTTTGCATCGTTTATTGGTCACGGGACGTATTTCAAGGGTGCTTATTCTTGTTCCTGAATCGCTCGTACATCAGTGGTTTGTGGAGGTATTGCGAAAATTCAACTTGTGGTTTAATATTTTTGATGAAGAGCGTTGTGTTTCTTTGGAAGAAAGCGCGCCCGATGGCAATCCATTTTTAGATAATCAGCTTATTATTTGCAGTACTGAGTTTTTGGCCGGTTCGCAAAAACGCGCGCAACAAGCCATTTCTGCCGATTGGGACATGCTTGTAGTTGACGAAGCACATCATCTGGAATGGTCCGTTGATAAAGTAAGTCCGGAGTATGCTATTGTTGAATTATTGAGCCAAGTGGCCAAAGGATTGCTGTTGCTTACTGCGACGCCGGAACAATTAGGTGTAGAAAGTCATTTTGCGCGATTGCGATTACTCGATCCTATCCGCTATCATAATTACAATGATTTTATAAAAGAATCTGAAGGCACTAAAGACATTGCTACGTTGGTTGAAAAGCTATCTTCAGGAGAAGATTTAAAACCGAAGGATAAAAAGCAATTAGAAGCTCTATTTCCGAAAGACCGAATTGCTGCATTAGCTAAAAACAATGACCTCGCAAAGCATAATCTTATTGAAGATTTGCTCGACCAACATGGACCAGGTCGTGTTTTATTTCGAAATACGCGCTTGGCGATGAGCGGATTTCCTAAACGCATCGCTAATGTCATTCCGATTGAAGTTGAAGAAAATCACAGTCTTTGGATGGAGCGTGTTACGGATGAGTTTAATTCGGATATGGAACTGGCTTCAGAAATAAAAGCAGAACAGGAATTTGACTTTGATAAAGATCCTCGCGTGGCGTGGGTTTTAAATAAAATGGAGGACATCTATCCTGAGAAAATCTTACTTATTTGTACTTCTAAAGAAAAAGTTTTGGCTTTGGAATCGGCCATAAGTAAAGCCATCAACATGAATGTTGGCGTTTTTCATGAAGACCTCACACTCGTACAACGCGATAGAAACGCCGCTTGGTTTGCCGAACATGATAGTGCACAAATTCTCCTCTGCTCAGAAATAGGAAGTGAAGGTCGAAATTTTCAATTTGCACACCATCTCGTACTATTTGACGTGCCTTTTCATCCCGAATTATTAGAGCAACGCATCGGGCGTTTGGACCGTATCGGACAGAAAAAAGACATCCACATTCATATGCCATATCTTGTTGCCAGTCCACAGAGCCTGCTTGTAAGATGGTATCATGAAGGGTTGAATGCCTTTAATACCAACCTCGAAGGTGGCAACTTAATTTCTAAATTGTTTAGTGACCGCTTATTGGATATTGCTAAAACATCTTCTTTTGAAGAGGCCAATTCCGAACTCGAAATATTGATTACCGAAACAATAAACTTTCAAAATAAACTTAAGAAAGATCTTGCCGAAGGACGTGATCGATTATTGGAGATGAATTCCTTCCGACCGAAAGTCTCTAAAAAATTGATTCAACAAATTCAAGCCGAAGATAAAGATACCACGCTTGAAAATTATTTAACCGAAGTATTTGACCATTTTAATGTGGAGATGGAAGACCTTGCGGCTCGAACTTATTTATTGCATCCGGCTTCTTTCAATTCGGAGGTTTTCCCCTCCATTCCGCAAGAAGGCATCCAAGTGACCTTCGACAGAAAACGAGCGTTGAGCCGAGAAGACGTGAGTTTCTTGAGTTGGGATCATCCCATGACCACAGGGGCAATTGACATGGTGCTCAGCTCAAGCATGGGAAGTGCCAGCAATGGCGTTATTCGAGGCACCGGTTCTCCTGCCCTGCTATTGGAATTGATTTATGTGTTGGAAACATCGGGCAAACAAAGTATTGATATCGACCGTTTTCTTCCGCATACGCCACTTCGGATTATCGTAGATCATACCGGAAAAGAAGTGACTGACCGCTATTCGGTTGACATGCTCAACAAAAATTTAATGCCAAGCAATATCGATGCCTTATTAGAAAATGACACTTTAGCAAATATCATTTTACCAAATATGATTTCATCAGCATCAAAAATCGCAAAAGAACTGGGAGAAAAAGAAATTGCAAAGGGTTTACAACAGATGACACTCAAACTCGATCATGAAATTGAACGGCTTAAAACTTTGAAAACAAAAAACAAAGACATCAGAACCGAAGAGATTGAGTTGGCCATTGAAGAACGTGCGATCTTAGAAACACTCATAAAAAATGCACGTGTACGTTTAGATGCCTTGCAATTGATTCGGAAAGAATGATTTTTTAAAATAGACTGAAAGTCTTTTGCCATTGTAGAATTTCATTGAATTTTGAATACCCCCTTGCTTCAGCTGGGGGTCAGAAAAAACAACAAAAGTAAAGAGCTTTAGCCAAACGGTACACTTAGGCGAATGAATTTGTGAAAATTCGTGTAATTTGTGTCAACAATTTTAAGACCACTAAATCCTAATAATAAGTTACCTCTACTTTCGAATTAATCAAATACTGGAAAATAGTTGATGAGCGTTCGATTCTAAAGCCGTGACAAATCACTGGGTGTTTTTACAAACATCGCTTGATGCCCGCGGATGGCTATCGGCTCTTTGATGAGTTGCGGGTTTTTACACAAAATCTTGATCCAATCATCATCGGAGAAATCGTTGTCCTTATAGTTTTTAAAATCTGGATGATCCTTGTTCACCAAACCATCGATATTGACGTTCAGCCGATCGGCCAATTCCTCTAGTTGTGTTCCTGTAAATTGATGTTGAAGAACATCCACATCGCGCAAAGGATAGCCTTCGCCTTTGGCATAACTTAAAGTTTGCGAACCTGTTGGGCTGTTGGGATTATAGATTAATAAAATCTCATATTCTGATACTGCTAATTCTGGCATAATCATTTTATTTAAGTTGTTCCATGAGCGAAATTCTGTCTATTGATACTCCAAGGTGTAATTTTACAATGACCGCTAACGTTTGTGTATGTGACGTTGCGGGCTTTGAAAAAGTAAACTGTAAAACATAAGAAAACATTGTTTGAAAACTAAAATAGAAATTTAAACTGCACCCCGCAATGTTCAAATACATTTAGTTAGCGACTGGGCTTTTGTAAAAGCTTTGATCAATTGATTTATTTCTACTTATCCTCATTCCCCCAAATCTCTTTCATTACAAAATTAAGATCTATTAATGCCTGACTGCAATCACCATAGAATGAGGAGCCATGCATTACTGCAAGTGTTTTTGGTTTAAGGTCTGCCAATGAATAAAGTAGTTTTGCGGTATGATGGGTATAAGGTGTATATTCCATTAAAGGTCCTTGTTCAAATTCAATCATCGAATTCTTATGTGAACCTAAAATGTCCTTATCGGTAATATCAGCTACATTTCCATTTTGATGGAATAAGTCTGAGCACAACAAAGTTTTATTTGTCTCTTCGAACATTACGCCTGCATCCCAACCGTGAGGTAAGTGAGGAGTTCTAATAAAACGGTAATTATATTTTCCTGTATTTAGAACAGCATTCCCTGCCATTGCATAGGCCGGCCTTATTGCGAAGTCCTTCATATTGACAATTGCACCTGCTTCACTGCATACAGCTTTAGCATTTGGGGCTACTTGCAACCATTCATTAAGTGCTCCGCATTCATCTACCTCAAAATGACTAAACCCAATCCACCTAAGCAGAGATGGAGAAATGATTTTGCTCACAGCTTCCAGGACTGCAGGAAACATTTGTCTCATTCCAGCGTGATAGAGCATAGGTTCATCATCCTTAATTAAAAAATGATTAAACTGTAAATTAATTTCTGGCACGAATACGGAAATTCGATATACATCTGGGGCTATTTCTGAAACTTTAATCATGGCATTATCTTTTTAATCAGTATTGTCCGGGAAAAGAATCAAGACACTTCGACAAGCTCAGTAACCGCCGCTTCGCTGTTAGAACCAAGAATCAAGACACAAACCGCAAAACACTTAAAACCTCGATTTTATAAATTTATAATTACCAGGAAATTAGTATTTGGGTAGCATTTCCCAAAAATGAAAAATGATGACATTAACGAACAAAACGTTTAAAATCCTTTATCAGTATTTTCTTTTGAAGGACGACGAAATTTTTAACCGGACATCAATAATTTTTAATTATTAATCATTGTTTTATTTTTAATGATGTCGCTTTGAAGTCCGCCAGCCTTGCCGCTAACATTAGTATAACTTTAGTGTGTACGATTTAACTGCTTCAATTCCTGATGAAAAGCGAGCAGCCAATTTTTGATTTTCTTACCAGATTCTGGGTCCGATTTGGTGGAGTAATACGTACCATCACTCAATTGAATCCAAATGGTCATCATTACCCCTGTTTCGGTATGATTGGGCGAAAATCTTGAATGTATGGTCACTAATTGATCATTCAATAAGGGAAATGCAACGTGTTCACTTTCCAACTCAATATCTCCTTCGCCATAGGAAATCACATAGGTGGTTCCTTTATGCTTTTCAATAAATTTCTGCCAAGTATACATAGCCAAACTTTCGCCAGCGCCTACCACATTAATGGTAAAACTTGTGGCTAACTTATTATAAGGCAGGTTTTGCTCAAGGACATCATAGTCGTTTTGGGAATTTGAATGTGTAATCATAAAAACGACTAATACAAAAAACAGCTTGATTTTCATTTTTAATTGGTTTAAAATTTTACAAATCCTTTATAAAACGATCTAAATCAAATTTGAACGGATGATTTTTGAGGTATTTGAACAAGGCTTTTTTAAGTTTTTTTACACCTATTTTAATTTGCGTCATTTTATCTAAAAGTCGACTGTGTTCTTTTGCACATTCATCATTATTAGATAGGTCAATGGGATCCAAAAGATGAGATAGTGTTTTGAGATGTTCTTTCAATTGAAATATAACTTCATCAGACAACTTAAAAAGCAGTAAATCCATTTTTCGAAACAAATTCTTATGGTCTAAATCCTCTGTGGTCGTTGTATCTATTCTATCTGAGATTAGGGTGTTTAAAAAATTAAATTCTATTTCATAAAATTCCATATCCTCTATCCATTCTTTGGTCTGGAAATACATGGTTTCAAGTTTTTCTTTCAAGAGATTATCTACATCCTCATTCATAGGGCAATTTTTTAATCGGTTCAAATAGGGTTCTATTTTCGAGACTTGAAATATCTTGTTATATTTTTTTTTGGTATTTCAGTACATATCTAACAGGACTTTCTTTTCAGTAGTGGATTAAATGACAACTAATCATTCTTTTAACTTCACGCTGTCAAAAACTAAAGTCACTTTGAAAGGAATCCAAGTGGGCACCAAATCGCGATGCGGTGCTATGATAAAAAAATCACTGGTATTTAACGTGAAATCTCCCGATAAAACGATAGTAGTCCCAATGGTCTTTTGAGTCATCCTAACTTGGACGAAAGATGTTCTTCGCCTAAATTCAAGTCGGCCGTCCACCATGAGGTCATTTCCTTTTTTGGCAATGGATGTGCTGGTAAATTTCATATCTGGATTTTTCCAACTATTGCTAATCCATCCTAAATAGCCTGAATTTATGCCAATAAAAGTGTTGACATCCACATCAAAGCTTAATTGTTCAAACGCACCGGTCTTGTCATTTAGGGCAGCTTTTCCTGTTATGGAACTGCTTGTTCCTTCAATCGGATACACGGGCCCAAAATCAACTTTATAAGAAATTTCATTTGAAACCTCTTGTTGACATAAGGCAATGTTGGTTATAAAGAACATTCCCGCCATTAACCATAAAACTCTGAAACCTGTTGAATTTTTCATCTTTATAAAATATTATATGTAAACCATTGGCATGTCCTTGTCTTAGCATTTAATTTCGTCTTCTGTTAGAACTTGGCGCTCTAGAACTAGGTGCTCTTTGTACACGTTCTCCCGATCTAAAGGTGTTTTGAGGTGCTCTGAATTCTGGCAACGCGCGGACTCTTTGTTCCTGTTGCGCATGGTTGATAGTAGCTTCTCTTGATTGGGCTTCTCTGGATTGTGCTTCTCTGGATTGTGCTTCTCTGGATTGTGCTTCTCGTGAAGTTGCTTCGTTTGGTTGAACCATTGGAGTTGCGATACGTCTGTAAGTTCTTGGTTGCTCATGCTGTACAATTGGCCGGTACACGCGAGAGGTTTTTTCATTTCTTGAGACCTGATCAAATCTTTTTGAGTTTTGAATAGCCACTGGCCTAATGTTTTGTTTGGTATATCTTTCAACATCCTTTACTTCTGGGCCTCGTGAGTAATAATGATTATGATTTGGTGTTCTATTATAATTATTGATAATCGTGATTTTGTTTACATAGTTATTTATCTCTGTACGTGGCAGGGCGCGGTTATTGATATTGCGGTCATAAATATGATTTCTACCGACCACATTCCAATAAATGCTGCCAGGACGATAAGAGCTAAAACTGATACCCACATTCACAAATGGCGTTATTGGTGCCCAAGCGTAATAATCATCAACATCTCCCCAAGTTACCCAAGCTGGGGACCACTCGTATCCCGGTACCCATAACCAGCCGTAAGCACTGTCATTCATCCACCTGCCGTAATGGAAGGGTGCCCAACCCCAATTATAATTGGAATTCCACATCCATCCTTCATTAGTGTAATCCCAATAGCCATTAGTTAAATACGGTCTAAAATCACCTCCAACGTTTGGGTTCCATACATGACCATAGCCCGGATATTCGATCCAGGTGCCATAAGGGGAAAGTCCGTCGTAAAAATCTTGATAGGTAATTGTTACATCCTCCTGCTGTTCAAAGCTTAGTGACTCTACTGTTGAAATGCTAAACAACATTATAAACACCACCATTAGCGTTGTGTTTATTTTAAAATTCCATTTCATTTTTTCCGTTTTAAGTTTATGTCCTAGGAATAAATGATCTCCAAAAAGAAACCTTAGTAAAAGTACATTTCACATAAAACAAGTAATGCTACTTAGGTAGCACAATTGAAGATTATTTAGAAAAAACTGGTCCTTATGAAGACCTATAGCCAGATTTCAATCAGGAAAACTGATGTCAAAAGGTCAAAACAAAAACGCGTCAACCAACATTAACAGGTTGCTTTTAGCTCATACTACTCACTGAAATTTTCTGAAAGATCTTAGTGATTATTTTAATGCCATTCATAAATTACCCTGAACTTTAACTCGGGGTGTTTTGAATTTATAGTGAAGCGCTTCAATCGGATCTAGTTTTTATGCTTTTTATGCGGGAAAAAACACTTTAAGTGCACCTATCCTCTTGATTCGAAAACTGCTTTTTCATTCCCAGCTCGAGATTGGATTTTCAATAAAAAAGCAGACTCTAGGCTATCCAATGACAAATTCTATATCAATCCAATTTCTTCACCTATTTAAAAACAGGCTTATATAAAATCGTTCAAAAAAAGTGTATTTTCAAAATAAGAGGACGTTTGTGCATAGAGATGATCAGCCACCATTAGTGCAATGATAATAAGAATAACGGTGATGATAATTTTCGTCTTCCGTGACATGGTGAAAAATAATTATGAAAAAGTGCCTCCAACAGAGCCACTTTTTTCAAGTGAACAATAAACTTTTACCTTACAGTATCTGAAACGATTTTGCCGTTGCCATCCACTTTCATGATGTGGTTTTTGGCGTGCTTAACGTCTACTTTAAATCGGTAAACTGGAATATTATTTGCGGGTACAATGATAAGCTCCTTAGCACCTCCAAACCTGATTGTTTTGCCTTTAAATTGCGCCATTACCGCTGAACTCACTTTACTTGGCAGGGTTCTTATACGTCCTTTGGCCATTATAAAAGTACCATCTGGTTTGAAAATACCTGTCATCTTGATATCATCTTTTGTAAAAGACAATTGGTAATAAGTAGGAGCTACCTTTGTTTCTATAACATAATCAACAGGTACATTATATTCATATCCATAACCGCCATAATAAGGAAACCTCCAACCGTATCCACCTTCATAATAGCCATCATAGCTTCTACCAAAGCCTCTATCATAAAAACCATCATAGTCACTATAAAATCCATCTTCAAAACCATCATAATCGAAATCATTGTAATAGATATCGTCATCCCAATCCTCTTCATAATTATAGAAACTATTGTCTGTCCAAGACGAAATCACAGATGTAGGAAACAGTTTATTAAACGAGTTTGTGACCGCTGTTGGTAAATCTTGTGACCAACCCATTGAGAAGGCCAAAAATGCTAAAATCAGTGTTATTGTTTTCATGGTAATTTTGCTTTTATAAATATCAACAAGTTAAAGTTATTTTCAAGCTCACTCTTTGACTGCTACTTAAGTAGCAGTTATTTATAAAATATGATTGTATCCTTTCATTGGGAAAATCACACCATAGATGGCATTCCATTTTTAAACAAAACATCACATGCTTTTATCGTGTTGGAAGTGCTTTTATATTAGCATTCAATTTTATGAGGAATCAGTTTTATTACCGTTTGAAAGAAAAAATTTCTAAAGCAATACTATCAGATAATCCATCATAAATTACATGAATTCTGACTATGTATTATGGAGCCAATAAACTATTTATAATCCTTTAGATGGAAAATATGTAAAAGTCGGTGTGCAATAGGTGTAAAAAATGATCACGGCAGTACTTAAAAATGCTATCCCACTGAAAAGGGCGTAAAAAGACGCAAATAACTTGGCCGTGTCTGTTTTCAATACATCCACCGGCCCCATTCCTGCTAAAATGAGTGAGGCATTATAAAAGGAATCTATCCAAGCAAGTTTACCAAAATAATGATAACCCCAAGTTCCCAGCCCCAAAGAAATTGTTATTAATAAAATCGCAATAAAAAATAGAAAGCAAGCCTCTTCATGAATTTCCTAAAAGGCAGGAATAGGCTTATTTTGTTTTCAAAAAGAGGTGTATTTGAAAATTTCTGTAAATAAAGAAATGATCATTAGTGCTACTTAAGTAACATTGACACAATTTAAGGATGACTAAATTTAATATGACAAATACCTTTCAATAATGATAGAACAGCTTAAAACATTTGAAAACAACACACTAGCTTTTACAGTTATTGATGGTTTTACAGAAACCGATGAGAAATTCTTCAAAAAAATGTTCAACAAAAAACTCGACGAAGGCTATGACAGCATAAACATCCTCATAAAATTCGACGAATATAAAGTCACAAAAACGGAATTCAAGTCGTTTTTTGAAGAAATGGTCTTTGTGATCAAAAAAATGGACAAACTGGGACATCTCGCCTATGTTGGAAATTCCAAGTTAATGGAAGTTCTTATTCCAGTGGATAATATGTTTTTCAAGAACAAATCAAAAGGGAGAGAGGAAAAATATTTTGACATTTCAGAAATCGATAAAGCCTATCAATTTATAAATAAAAAGAACATTTAATTTAAATCAAATATTATGAAACATCATCCAGACGAACGCAATCAAATAGCCCTGCTACATGATCGTCACAAAAATTTTTCAATTGAAGTTTACGACCACAAAGATGATACCGATACCAAGAAATTGAAGGAAGCACGAAAAAACCTTGAGCAAACTGCTAGGGAAGTCGAAGCTTTGATGAAAAGATTGGGTATTTAATTGATCCTTTTAAGTCCTAAAACACTATCAAACTTTAAAAGTTTGATAGTATCTTATTGTACAGGAATGGCGCAATCGCCAATTAACATCATAAGTCGTGATGCCAAAACTGATAGTATGCTCGGTCCTTAACAATTTAAGTAATCTATTCGTCAGGTTATTTAGATAAAGATTTAATTGAAGCACAAAAACTCAGTATCCTTTTAGATGTCTAAATTTCAGTACAGTCATTGACCAACTGACCAGACATAGAACAGGCAGAATTTCAATTTCAGTATAATTTTGAACGGATCAAAAAAAAAGCAAAAACTGGTTGTCGTAGTTAATCTGTATCAAAGTTTGGGTTGTAGTTGGAAAAAAAATATAATGCCTAATGCTACTTTAGTATTATTTTAAAGATGAAAATATAGCTAAATTTACAATGTCAAAAAGCTTGGAACATCTCGCCTAGGTTGGATTTTTAAGTTTATGGAAGCCCTGATCACAATTGATAATTTATTTTTAAGAACAAATCAAAAGGTAGAGAGGAAAAATATTTTGACATTTCAGAAATCGATAAGGCCTATCAATTTATAACTAAAAAGCAAATTTAATTTAAATCTGATATTATGAGACATCATCCAGATGAACGCAATCAGTTAGCACAGCTACATGACCGTCACAGAAATTTCTCAATTGAGGTTTACGACCATAAAGATAGCCGTAATTCCAGAAAATTGAAAGAAGCCAAAACAAATTTAGAGCAAACCGTTATAGATGTTGAGGCTTTGATGTGAAAACTAGGTTTAACCTTTTAAGTCCCAAAACTATCAAACTTAAAACGTTTGATAGTTTTTATTTCAACGTGCATAAAAATTAAGTCGTTATTAAATTGGTTCCATCTTTCAAAATGGATCCAATTTCTCGCCTACATAACTACTGGTACACAAGCTCTAAAACATATACATCAATACTATAAAAGCTTTTCGATTATGAAATTCAAATACACAGCTTTTAGTTTGCTATTGTTACTGTTCATTGTTGCTTGCAAAAATAAAAGCACCAATGCTATTGATACTGGCAATGAAATGATTGAAATCCAAAAAAGAGACGTCCTAAATGACCGACTTGAAGCGGATGAACTCATCCATGAGGACGACACTGAACAATGGAGCTATGATGGCGAAACAGGACCATCACATTGGGCGGAATTTTTAATAGATTCAGATTGTGGTGGGATGGCGCAATCGCCAATTAACATCATAAGTCGTGATGTCAAATCTGATAATACGCTCAGCGCTCTTCAGTTTCAGTATTCTAAAAAAACCAAAATCCGTGATATTACCAATAATGGGCGGTCCATTCAGTTTAATTTTGAACTTGGTAATACTGTTATTTATAATGGCGAAACCTATCACCTGCTAAAATTCTACTTTCATGAGGCTTCAGAACATACTATAAATGGTATTCGTTTCCCCATTGAAACCGATTTCTTACATCAAAATGACAAAGGAAAAATTTTAATTATTGGTGTTTTATCTGAAGAAGGAAAAGTAAATACACCATTGAAAACTCTTGAAAGTCATTTGCCAATTGAAAAAAATATAACCATCCCTTTAGACATTCCTTTTGATGTCACATCACTATTACCAGATGACAGAGCCTACTATTCCTATAAAGGATCGTTCACAACACCGCCATGTTCAGAAGGTGTACAATGGATTGTTTTCAAAAACCAAACCGCCATTTCTAATGATCAACTCAACCATCTTCAGTCCTCAATGCCCTTAAACAACTATCGAAATGTACAACCTCTTAATGGACGCGTGGCACACACAAGTCATTAACCAAAAATTGCGACTTCAAAATAAAAGTTAAATAATAAGATGATATCATGAATGAGGTTATAACAAAGTTAGATAACTATTACCACGACTTGTTGGAACTCTTGCCAAGGCTAACGCTGGCCATACTCATATTTGTGATTGGAATACTGATAGCAAACTGGATTTCCGATCGATTAAAAAAAAGAATACAATCAAAAGCCCGCGATAAATTGCTGGGCGGCTTTCTGGCTAAATCCATTAAAATTGTACTGCTCGTCATTATTTTTATGGTCGTCCTCAATATTGCAGGATTGAGTGGGATATCCAAAGCGATTTTTGCGACTGCTGGTGCTTCTGCCGTAATTATTGGGTTCGCTTTTAAGGACATTGCACAAAATTTTTTAGCGGGTATTATCCTTGCTTTTAACCGACCTTTTAATATTGCAGATACGGTACAAATTGAGGATGTGTTTGGGAAAGTGATTGAAATGGAATTTCGCTATACCCGCATTGCCACCTTTGACGGTAAGGACGTTTACATCCCCAACTCTGACGTTTTGACCAAGCCCGTATACAATTATACCCAAAACGGTTTTTTCAGAACTGATTTTGTATTGGGTATTGCTTTTGAAAATGATGCCACAGAAGCCAAAAAGCTCATACAGCAATGTCTTGACCAAGATATGGAACTCGTTCATGATGATAAGCATGTCAATTTTGTGACAGAAGATGAAATAGCCTCAAGCACCGTGAATCTTCGCGTTTATATATGGGTAGAAACCAAAGATTTTATGCGCCATATGCTGGAGGTTCGCGGTAGAATAATTACCAAAACAAAAATCTTTTTAGAAAGCCACGGCTATAATCTTCCAGCAAATATTACCGCATTAAAATACTATGAGGCCTCCAAACCTATCAAAATTGATATAAATAACTCCCAATTAAATGCCGCGCCTGCTACTAATAACGAAGAGAAAACGAAAGATTAAGTGAAACTTTTAATAATCAAAAGATGAATTTTAAGATGTTCGAATTTCTTTCAAAAAAAGCTTAGCATAGAAATTATGTAGAAAAACGTACCACCATGAAAACCATTCCCCCTTCGCTTTTAAGGCAATTATTTTTCATAGCTCTTTTAATGCTTTTAGGAGGACTGATATTTGTAAAAATGATCCCATTTCTCACAGGAGTTTTAGGTGCGATCACACTTTATATTTTGTTAATAGGAATCATGAAAAAAATGCTTGAAAGAAAATGGTGGCCAAGCCTTGCAGCATTGACGCTGATGCTTTGCTCCTTTCTTTGCATTATTTTACCTTTTACAGCGGTGATTCTTATGTTGTGGCCAAAGGTCGTTACTGGCTTTAAAAATTATCACAAATACTTCCAAATCATAGAACAAAAATTGACCCTTTGGGGAAACCACTTAGGTATTGATCCATCCTCTGTAATGGACACGTCCCAACTTTCTACCACTATCACAGAAGGTATTAAAGGTTTGGCTGGAAACTCGCTTAGTGTCTTAATTTCCATTGGTGTCATGTATTTTGCCCTGTACTTCATGTTAACGCAGTATAAAGCATTTAACGCAACACTGATCCAATTTTCGCCATTTAAAAACGAGCACATCAACATTATTGGCAAGGAAGTTACCTCTAAAGTTCGATCCAACGCTATCGGCATTCCCCTTGTTGCAGTTGGCCAAGGAATTGTTTCACTAATAGGCTTCTTTATTTTTGGGATAGAGCATCCATTTTTCTGGGCTGCTATTGTTTCAGTAGCTTCGGTAATACCGATGGTAGGTGGGTTTATAGGGTTCATTCCTATATTTTTGATTTCTCTTAACAATGGCGATAACTTTCAAGCCTGGGGCATCTTAATATACAGCCTGGTCGTGGTTGGTGCAACTGACTATGCCATAAGGGTTCTAGCCTTGAAAAAACTCGGCGATGTCCATCCTCTCATTACCGTATTTGGTGTACTTATTGGCCTCCCGCTATTCGGTTTTTTAGGATTGATATTCGGTCCGTTACTTTTGAGTCTCGTGATTCTTTTGGTTGATTTGTACACTCAGCAATATGGACGAAACTCTAAAAGTCCAGAAAAGCAAGAGTCTAAAACTTCATGAGATCTAATTAAAAAACCAAATTAATCTTTTGATTAAAGGCAAAGAACACTGAAATGATGACTGTAAAAGCATCTGTTATTGGTCTTTGTTTGGCGCATAGCGGAATAAAATCCAAACACAAATGTCATTATTAAAAATGAAACCATGAGAAAGCTATTATTGTTAAGGCACGGCCAAAGCATTTGGAACCTGAATAATATTTTTACAGGATGGACTAACGTTGAACTGGCTCCTCAAGGTATTATAGAAGCAAAATTAGTCGGGCAACTCTTGAAAGAACAACACATAAACATTGATATCTGTTTTTCGTCCTATTTAAAACGCGCCATCCGCAGCCAATGGATCGTTTTGG
>NZ_JBDSLS010000008.1:0-2695 GCF_039916245.1 Gelidibacter sp. | reverse complement strand
GATGAAAGGTAATTCCTGAAATGCCCGATTTGATAGCATTTTGGAACACCTCCAAACCAACACCATTTGGCGCAACAACTCCCATTCCTGTGATGACGACTCTATTCATGTTTACTTCCCACGAAGGTGGGAATCTCATTAATTAAATATTACAATTTAAATTCTATAAAGCTTTTATCCCTGGTTAAAACTATTTCCACGGAAAGCGGTCACTAGACTTTGAGTTTATATTAAAATATTATAGATTAAAACAAATCATTCATAAATGTAGTTTTGTTATTCTAAACTTCAAGATTCCTGCCTTCGCAGGAATCCATCATTCCCGAAATCCTTCCTCTGCATACCAAATCTCTTTTTTCATTATACATTTTCACTTTGCACTTCAACTTATTAAACCGAAACACTTCTTTTTCTGAAACAACGGTCACTTTTTCGCCAGGAAAAACCGGTAAATAAAAATCGATTTGACTTGAAGTCAATGCAATTTGTGGCTGAAAATTTTCAGAAATTTGATCTTTCATCAGATAAATCCCTAGGCAAACAACGCCTATTTGCGCCATACACTCGGTTAAAATAACACCGGGTGTTATTGGTTTATCCTTAAAATGTCCTTTATAAAAATATTCGGTTTTTTTAAAGATATAATGACCTGTGATGCCTTCATCAGAAACCACATCAAGGCCATCCACAAATTGAAATGGCGGTTGATATGGTAATAGATTGATGATTTGTTCTTTTGTCATTTTATTCAGAAACCTTTCAGGTTTTAAAAACCTGAAAGGTTGTTATTTTTTATGAAATATGTTCGCCACCATCTACAGGAATCACGCAACCATTAATCCAGGTTGCCTCATCTTTACTCAACAGATAAACCGCATTGGCCACATCTTCTGGCGTCGTCAGGCGTTTAAAGGGGTTTCTCTGCCATGAATGGGCTTTAAGTTGTTCGCTGCCTGGAATCATTCGTAAAGAGGCCGTGTCCGTCACGCCAGCCTGAATGCAGTTGGCACGAATTCCGAAGGGCGCAAATTCCAAGGCAATATTTCGCGTAATCGCTTCCAATGTTACTTTTGCTGCAGAAACTGCCGCATAATTTTTCCAGGCTTTGGTATTTCCCTCACTCGTAAAACTTATAATTCGTGCATCTTCAGCAAACAAATTTGAATTGAAAATTGCTTGCGTCCAGTCGTATAAACTGATGGCCATGGCGTTGATCGTCAAATTGAAATCGTCCGTGTTTAAAATGGGCAGATTTTCTGAAAGCATCGGTTTTAAATTGCCTTTGGCGACACTGTGAACCAAAGTGCGAATTCGGCCATTTTCTCCTAAAATCACTTTTAATTCTGAAAGCATTTCATTGCGTTTTTCCACTTTAAATGCATCTGCATTGAATGCTTTAAATTGCACCCCAGTTTTACGAATGCTATCAAATTCCATTTCGATAGCTTCTTGTTGCGCTCTCGGATTGCGATGGACAATACAGATATTCATGCCATGTTGCGCCAACTTTTTAGCCGTTGACAAACCCAAACCACTAGAGCCACCCAAAATGAGCGCCCAATAATTTTTATCCTCAAATTCCTTAGTCATCATATTTCCCACGTCAGTGAAACTCACATTAGTTACCATTTTAATAAAATGCGTTGTGCTGAAAATCCAGGTCCGAAGCTCAACATCAATCCGATATCGCCTCCAGGCAGATTTTTATCCATAAAACGTTCTAGCACATAAAGCACCGTAGCACTACTCATGTTGCCATACAATTTAAGCACTTCTTTGGTATCTTCAATATTTTTTCCCAAGGAACCGAACAAGTCTTCAACGGTTTGAACAATTTTTTTCCCTCCCGGATGAAAAATAAGATGATCAACATCTTCAATAGTCATTTGATTACGCTCTAAAAATGGGCGGACAATTTGTGGAAAATGACTCGAAATAGTTTCGGGAACCGCTTTGTCCAAAATCATTTGTAAACCGGTATTAACCAATTTAAAACCCATCATTTGTTCGGCGTCATAAAAATGGTACATGGCTTCATCAAGGATTTCTGGGCCTTCTTCATCTTCATAAGACGACAAAATCACGCTAGCCGCACCATCACCAAAAATTGCGGCACTTACAATGTTGGCCATAGAATAATCATCGAGTTGAAAAGTTGCGGTGGGCGATTCTACTGCAATAACTGCTGCACGTTTATTTGGGTTTGCCTTTAAAAAATTCTTAGCATAAATAATTCCCGAAACGCCAGCGGCACAGCCCATTTCAGTGACTGGCAAACGCACAATATCCTGGCGCATTTTTAATTTATTGATGAGATAAGCATCTAAAGATGGAATCATAATCCCAGTGCAACTTACTGTGATGATGTAGTCAATATCAGTAGGCTGAAGCTTTGCTTTTTCTAAAGATTTCAAGAGCGCTTGTTCGCCCAACTTGATGACTTCGCGAACATAAATATCATTTTTTTCTTGAAAGGAACTATTTAAAAAAACTTCCTCAGCATCCATAATAGAGTAACGGCGATCCACACCAGCATTCTCAAACAATTTGATCACTTTCCGTTGAAAGCGTTCTTCCTGCCCGGTTAACCACAAATTCAAATACGGAATAATATCCTTGGTTTCTCGAGTGTATTTTGGTAATTGCTTGGCGACTGTTATTATTTTTACTTTCATGTTTTGACACTAATTTCACT
>NZ_JBDSLS010000007.1:0-12991 GCF_039916245.1 Gelidibacter sp. | reverse complement strand
ATCGTTTTTTTAGTTGTGCTATCCAAACTGCGAACAAATTCATCAAATAATAAAATCTTCTGGTTTTCATCCGAATAGGACTCCACGCTGAATTTTTTTATAGATGAGGCTTCTTTTTCCGTAATATTCAAGGCTTCAGAAAGAGCCAAAGAATCTTTAGATTTTGCCAACTCATTGTAAAATCCAACATTATTATAGAGTTGTTGAACACTATTAAAATTAGGTTCAATGACCATCGTCGAAATATATTCAGGTTCCTTTTTAAAATCTATAATGGCACCTATAATTAAGCCTATTACAACAACCGCAACAAATTTTACAAAATGCCTTTGGATGAAGAGTAAAAACAACAGAATTACTCCAAATATTCCTGAGAATATTCGTCCTATAAATCGAAAAAACCGGTCGAAAGCATTTCCAATTAATTTAAACAATTGTCCTAAATCTACTTCGTCAGAAGGTTGTGGTTGGGGCAAATCTTTATTCATAAATTCAATTAATTAAATATTTGTTGTAATATTTTTCTAGTTATTAAATAGGTTGGTTTCACTCCCGTAGTTCCTAATCCGCCAGAGGCTAAAGTACTTCCTGTTTCCAACGGATTATCGCTGGCATAATACGCATATCTGACCTTGACGTTAGGATTGATGCTCTTACGTACTTTAGAAGCCGCCTGAATTGCTTTTTGGTAATGTGCACCTTCCATTTCCAGGCCGATGACGTTCCACGTGGAATTATAAAAGAATTTTAAAATCTCTTTATTTTGAAGGGAGGTCCCTAAAACGGTAATCATTGCGCCTTCATACACATCAATGCCATGACCTTCAAGATCTGCTTTTGACAACTCGTTTTCCAACGGATAATTATCTGCTGTTCCTTCAAAAATATGCGCTGAAGGAATCATAATATCTCCTTTTCCGCCTTCTAAAATTCCGGCTTTCCCCATAATGGAAATCGAATCGATATTCAGATGGATTGGCTTGCCATCAACCTTAATTGGCTTTAGCAATTCATCAATAGTTTCATAAGCTTGCTCGCCAAAGGCATAATCCATGACAAAAAGCACTGGTTTTTCTGAAGCTTCAAACACTTTAGTGGCTTCTAAATCGGTTTTATGAAAATCGATCTTTGCGGTATCAAATATTTGAACGTCAATATTAGTTCCTGAAGTATCGGGAATATAAATCATGCCATTTTGTAGGGCTTCTTTAGTCACTTTATCGCGTAAGCCTTGATTTTCCTTTTGACTTAAATCCTCATAGACTTCAAACATGTTCTTTTTTGAAGCTAAAGCCTTAAGAGCTTGAGGTGCAAAAATAGAGTTCATAACACTGTGCATGTTCGCACTGATCACATGAATTGGTCGGTCTATAAGTCCGTTTTTTAATAAGGCTTCCTTAATGGTGTCCGCCCAAATCTCTCCATGAATATGATGACCTAAGCGCTCTCTTAATACGGGACTAAAAGTTACGGTTCGTTTATTGTTATTGACCACTTCCTCAATGGCCAGCTTCCCAAGCCAATAAATTAAATGCAAAAAGCGCTCTGGTTGGTGTGGCAAGGCAAAGGAACCGTACATGGTGGTAATTTCATGAAAGGTCCTGCCCAAAATATTAGCGGTATGCGTTATGGCAATCTCTCTATCCTGTTGTGATAATTTTTCTTTGGAAAGGACAGCTTTTTCAAGCTTAACCCAATCGCGCGTCGTTGTTCCTTCTTCATCCAAAAGCACACGCTTGCTTATTTTGTGCGATTCCACAAACATAAAAGTCAAGTGGGTAAGGATGTCATATATTTCAGAGCGACCTCGCGTAATTTCAATGTTCATTTGCTCTTCGTCAATTCGGAAACAATTACGTCGTCGTTTAGGCGGCACTATGGCTTTAAAGTGTGAATTGCTATAACCTTCATCACTCGTCAGATTGATAAACGTACATTCTTCTATGCCATACGGCAACCGATCCACAACATATAGCAAACCTTCTAATTCTGCTTTTTCTTCTCCAATAGATCCGTAAATTTCAGGCCTTAATTGCAACAGCGACTCGCGAAGTGTTTCCCCAGAAATACCCATCGGTTTGTAAAATCCACGATTAAACAAATGACGCATAGTAATATACATTCGTTCAATAGAGTTAGAACTTTCTTGGGCTCTGGTTCTGGCAAGAAGTTTTTTATTCATAAATAAGTATTTAACCTACAAATATAGTATTAATATGTTAAATTTTGTTGCCACAACGCATCGGCAATTTTTCGGTCGTTGGAAAGTCGGGGCAATTTATTTTGGCCTCCCAATTTTCCTATGGACTTCATATAGTCCTGAAAACCGTTCTTTTTGACCTTCGAAATTTTTAAGGGTTGCAGCACCTTGCCCGTAATCAAATCAAAATAATAACTGTTTTGCTTTTGAAGTGACATCTCAATCTTTTCTGTCAATTGAGATAGATTTTCAGGTTCATTTTCAAACTCAATAAACCACTCATGATAAGGCAATCCGCTAGAAGGATTAATTTGTGGTGCCACTGTAAATTCTGACACTTGAATGTTTGAACCTTCAATGGCTTCATTGAGGGCTTGCTCCACTTCCTTGCCAATAACGTGTTCTCCAAAGGCAGAAATAAAATGCTTGATACGTCCGGAAACTATGACGCGATATGGCGCTAATGAAGTAAACTCCACCGTATCGCCAATATTGTAGGCCCACAATCCCGCGGTGGTTGAAATGATCATCACATAATTAGTGTTCAATGCCACGTCTTTGATGGTAATTCGCTTTGGATGTGCATCGAAAAACTCGTCGGCTTTGATAAACTCATAAAAAATACCAGAATTCAATTGCAAGAGCATGCCTTTTTCATGCTGCTGATCTTGATAGGCAAAAAAGCCTTCACTGGCAGGATACAGCTCTATGCTGTCTACCTTACGACCAATCAGGCTTTCAAATTTTGCGCGATAGGGTTCATAATTAACACCACCAAAAATGAACAAGTTGAAATTCTTAAAAACCTCGCCAACTTTTTTCCCTGTTCTTTGGTTGATTTTTTCGAAATACATCTGCACCCAAGATGGAATTCCAGAAATAACGGTCATGTTTTCAGGCAAAGTTTCATCTATAATGGCTTCTACTTTCGTTTCCCAGTCTTCAATACAATTGGTTTCCCAAGAGGGCATTCTATTTTTTTGAAGATATTTTGGAACAAAATGTGCCACGATGCCTGATAAGCGACCTAATTGAATACCATTCTTTTCATCTAATATGGGGCTGCCCTGTAGAAAAATCATCTTTCCATTGACGAAATCAGCCTTTCCAGTTTCTGCAATGTACAGGAGAATGGCATTTCTGGCCGCTTCAATATGTGTGGGCATACTTTCTTTAGTGATGGGAATATATTTCGCGCCTGAAGTGGTGCCCGATGTTTTAGCGAAATAAATAGGCTTACCCTTCCATAGAATATCTCGCTCTCCAGCAACAACCCGTTCCACATATGGTTTGAGTTCTTCATAATCACGTACAGGGACACGCGAAACAAAATCTGAATGGGATGTGATGTTCTTAAAATCATGATCTTTACCAAACTGTGAGTTTTTCGCCTCATCCATTAGGTTTTTAAACACTGTATTTTGTGTTTCAATAGGATTATTTGCCCATTTCATAACCGACTTTCTAGTTAGGAGCGCAAAGGGTTTGGCTAATGCCGATTTTAGTGAGAACATTATTTAAAATCTATAAAGTTGGTTGGATTGATTGGATAACCTTTGCTCCATAACTCAAAGTGCAAATGCGGCCCTGTGGTATACTCTCCTGTACTTCCTGCCATAGCAATGACTTCCCCTGCTTTGACCACATCACCTTGTTCTTTGGTCAAGGATGCATTATGTTTATATACCGAAATTAGTTCATAACTATGCTCTATGATGACCACATACCCCGTTTCTGCCGTCCATTCGGCAAAAATAACGGTGCCATCGGCCGTGGCCTTAACGGGGGTGTTTTTGGCAACAATAATATCTACGGCATAATGCTTTTCCTTCACATTATAACCTTCTGAAATGTTTCCATTTACTGGAGGAAACAGCACGAAATTGGAGGTTGAAATGGCCGATTCAAAAAGGTTATATTTATCTTCCTTATCTACT
The DNA here is from genome assembly GCF_039916245.1 of Gelidibacter sp. Classification (GTDB taxonomy): domain Bacteria; phylum Bacteroidota; class Bacteroidia; order Flavobacteriales; family Flavobacteriaceae; genus Gelidibacter. The sequence continues at coordinate 8,854 of NZ_JBDSLS010000007.1, read as the reverse complement.
TTTTCACGTAATAACGAATCCTGTTTTGAGGTTTTGATGCTTAAATGAGCAGTTTCCGCATTCGCTGCTCTTAGAATTGAATCTTTGTTAAATTCAACCGTTTTGACATCCCCTGTTAGGACACGCCTAATCGAACTAAAGTACTTTTCGTTGACATCAATAATATGCTGCAAGGAATCGGTTTTAAAACTCAGGGAAATGGCTTGCCTTTTTAACTTGGTTGAAGAGTATCCGGGAATAAACTCTCTTAAGGGCGTAAATGCAATTAAAAATATGGTGGCTGCCACAAGCAGAATACTGGTTAAGGATACAATAACGAAAACATTTAAACGGGTCAGTTTAATGGCAAAGCGTTCTTCAAACGTATCTTCATTAAGCACGACCAAACGGTACTTATGAAGTAATTTCTTCGCGAATTTCTTTTCTTTTTTTCTTGTTGTCATGACGAACAAAATTAAATAAAATTAAGGCAATCGCTAAGGTGTTTCATCTAAAGTTTATTTTTAACGTTTAAATTAAAGTTTAATTATTAAATTTGCAGTTCAAATTCAATGTTATGATAGCATCAAATATTTTTTTAGCAATTGGAGCACCACAAATAATCTTGATTGTGGTAGTGGTATTACTTCTATTTGGAGGAAAGAAAATCCCAGAACTTATGAGAGGTTTAGGAAGTGGCATTAAAGAATTTAAAGATGCCAGTAAGGAAGATAGTGATGAAAAGAAAACATCCACTAATAAAAACGAGTAATTATTTCCTATAAAAAACAAAAGAGCCAACTTAATCGTTGGCTCTTTTTGTTTATTTAATCTTTATGGATTTTATAATGGATTCCAATTCAAAAATATTGTTCCGTTTTTCGACCGAAGGGGCAAAAACATAACCTTCAATGACCACATAACGGTTATTGGCCTTATCTTCAATGGCATAGTTTATAAATGGCCCAGACATAAACGCATTTTTAACGTCCCAAATACCTTTGGTTTCATAAGTTGGTTTACCATTTACGGTAGTTTCGTATAAATACGGCGTATAAGCATCCTCAGTGATCATATACGAACCTTCTACAGGTCCTGGGATATGAACCTCTCCAATAGAATCTCTCATCCTTATGATGTCTAAAATAGTGCTGTCTCCTTTTCTAATGGAATTAAGCGGTACCTCATAAATCATAATATCCATGGTACCGGTAGGAATGTCTTTCCTGATCCAAAAGAAATCCTTGTCCTGTTTTGCAATTCTATAGGCGGTTTGAAAATTTAATTTAACACCTAAAGCTTTTTCAAGGGGCGCATCATCCATTAAGGATATTCTAATGCGGCGTTGGTTTTCCTTTAATTCTTCCTTTTTAAAAGCGGCAATAATTTCGTCGCCATGGGTTTCCAATTGATTATTGATTTCCTCATCTGTTTTTCCTGAAATGACCACAACCGTTTGAGGTCGTGCATACACATCGTTTTTTATGGTCATGCCTGCTTCGCCACCTTTTTCAATTTTAAGAATGCTTCTGCTTTTGGTTGCAAAGCCATTAAAGACCATAGGTGGCATTTGGTTAATTGAAAATAACGGCTCATCTTGACTGAGCGCTGGTACGGGAGCCGCGACTACATCTCTGATGGTCTCTCCTACACTATCATCCCATAATAGGTTATCTACAACCACCAAAAGGGTGTTAATGTTTCCTGAAGATGCAGAAATAATTCGTTGATCTTTACTTTTGTTACAAGAAGTAAACAAGACGAAAGACAAGGCAATGGCATAAATGATTTTCATGGTTTGGTTTTTAAAATTTATAACACTTAGCGCGAAACTTTGAGTGTTGTTCCTACTTTTAAATTGTTACCACTAATACCGTTCCATTCTTGAATATTTTTGATAGAAACTCCAGGAAATTTATTCGATATGCTCCATAACGAATCTCCCGCCCTGACTTTATAGGTTTTTGCATTGCTTGAAACACTGGTAGTACTCGTTGATTTTGTTGTGGTATTGGTCACTACCTTTGATGATGAAGTTACTGGTTGTGTTCGATATACGGTCAAGCGTTGTCCTATTTTTACCTCATTACTCCGCAAACCATTCCACTGTTTTAACTGCGCTACTCGTACATTAAATTGCCGTGCTATTTTTCCTAAATTATCACCAGAAACCACTTTGTAAGTCGATTTAGTTTCTGATTCAAAAAGTTGAGGCAAAGGTTTTTCGCGTTTATTCATTTCATTGGTTACAAACTCATAGATGCTGGTCTCGTTGTTTACAAACTTTCCAACGGCATGACGTGGCAATCTTAGGGTATAATTGGCACCTTCAACAAACGGAATAATATCTAACTTATAATGCGGATTTAAAAACTGGAGTTCTTCCATAGGCAACTCTAAAAGTTCAGAAACCTGATCGAGGCTGATCATTTGTTTCACGTGGATCGTATCCGTATCAATGTATCTGAAATCTGGACGGTATTTTTTAAAACCGTGCTCCTCAGCATATTCAAAAATATACATTGTGGCTAAAAACGCAGGTAAATAGCCTGCTGTTTCTTTAGGCAAATATGGTCTGATATTCCAATAATTTTCATAACCACCTGAGCGACGGATGGCTTTACTGACATTTCCTGGTCCACAATTGTAAGATGCTAAAGCTAAATCCCAATCGCCAAAAATCTCATAAAGCTTCGCCAAGTATTTACTGGCCGCCTCAGTTGATTTTAGTGGATCACTGCGCTCATCGACATAGCTGCTGACGTTTAAGCCGTACTGTTTCCCCGTAGCAAACATAAATTGCCATAAACCGGTAGCACCTACGCGAGATTTTGCCCTTGGTTTTAAGGCCGATTCAACAATGGCCAAGTACTTAACTTCCAGCGGAATATTGTAATTATCCAACTCCTTTTCAAACATCGGGAAGTAATAATCGCTCAAAGACATCAGACGTTCTAAAGAATTACGTCTATTTTTTAAGTACGATTTGATAACATTTTCTAAAGCAACATTATACTCAATATTGAAAGGTGTTTTTGAACTTAACTTATGAAGTCGTGCTTTTAAAGTATCAGTAGGCAATTCAGGATAGTCAACAGCGTCATATTTTAAATCGGTCACAGATTGATAAATACTGTCAAACAATTCGTTACTGTACAACTCGTCCATCCATTTTTGATCAAACTCCGATGCCAAATGGAAATCTTGTATTTTTAAGGCCGTTAATGAGTCTCCAACGGACTCGATTTCATTTTCAACTAATGCTTTGTCATCGCTAATGGATTCCATAGGAGTCGAAACGGTTTTTTCTGGTGCTTTGGCTCTGTCTTTTTTATGCGGTTTGACTTGCGAAAAGCCAAAACCGCATATAAATAAAGCACCAAAAGTTAGGGATACTATCTTTTGGTTCATTAGAAAAGGTTTTATTAATCAACGATGTGTTGATTAAAATCGTACAATAATATCTAAAATGTTGATAGAAAACAATAATTTAACAACACAAAATGCATTTGGTCGTTCAAATTAAACATTTTATCTATATTTTGAATTAATTTTAAAATTTACTTAATCTAAGATTGCCGCAATTCCTGGCAATATTTTCCCTTCCAGGCTTTCCAACATCGCGCCACCGCCCGTACTCACATAACTCACTTTATCTTCAAAGCCGAACTCCTTAACCGCTGCAACGGAATCACCTCCACCTACAAGCGAAAAAGCTCCTTTTTCAGTGGCTTCAGCAATGGCATTACCAAGCGCAATAGTGCCTTTGGCAAAATTTTCCATTTCAAAAACGCCTAAAGGACCGTTCCATAAAATCGTTTTACACTGAAGCACCACGTCATGAAAGTTTTGGATGGATTGTGGACCAGCGTCCAAGCCTTGCCAGCCATCAGGAATATGGGTAACACTTACAACTTGGGTATTGGCATCGTTACTAAATGCATCGGCCGCCACAACATCAACAGGAAGGTGTACTTTAACATTTTTAGCTCTTGCTTTCTTTAGAATTTCCAAAGCCAGTTCCATTTTGTCATCTTCGCAGATAGAATCCCCAATACTTCCGCCTTGCGCTTTTACAAAGGTAAAGGTCATTCCGCCACCAATGATTAAATGATCAACCTTGTCCAATATATTTTCAATAATGGTAATTTTAGAGGACACTTTAGCACCTCCAAGAATTGCCAAAACAGGCTTTTCGCCATTTTCCATGACCTTTTTGATACTTTCAATTTCTTGCTCCAACAAATAGCCGAAGTACTTCTTATTTGGGAAAAATTGAGCAATTACCGCCGTTGAAGCATGCGCACGATGTGCCGTTCCAAAGGCATCGTTGACATAAACATCGCCAAGTTTTGATAGTTTTTCAGCAAAATCCTTATCTCCTGCCTCTTCTTCATTATGAAATCTCAGATTTTCCAGTAATAGAATTTGACCTGATTTCAAATTATCTGCCGCTGTTTGCGCCTCTGCACCAACGCAATCTGAAACAAAAATGACATCAACGCCTATAATTCTTGAAATCTCATCTTTAATATGCTTCAATGAAAACTCATCCTGTACACCTTTTGGTCGTCCTAAATGTGACATTAAAATGCAACTGCCCCCATCTTCCAATATTTTGATGATGGTAGGTTTCGCCGCAGTTATTCTCGTATCATCCGTCACCTTGAACTGATCGTCCAACGGCACATTAAAATCTACTCTGATAAGTGCTTTTTTATCTTTAAAATTGAAATCGTTTAGGGTTTTCATCGGTATTTGTTTTTTATAGAATGGAAACAAATGTAACTAATTCCGAAATGATTCTAAATGCATTCTGTTAGGAATTGGTATTCTGCCGATTTAAATGGAAAAAAATACATAGTTTTGCGACATGCAATTCACTACTGTTTTAGGCCAAGAACACCTCAAAAATCACTTAACCCAAAGCGCGGACAATGGCCGTATTCCTCATGCACAACTGTTTGTTGGCCCTGAAGGTTCGGGTACTTTAGCAATGGCTATTGCTTACGCACAATACATACTTTGTGGCAATAAAAATTCTGAAAATAAAGGCGGCAATGAAAGTTGTAACTTAAAGTTTAAGAATTTATCGCACCCTGATCTACATTTTGCCTTTCCTGTGGCCATTACGGATAAGGTTAAAAAAAACCCGGTCTCAAACCATTTTATGGAAGAATGGCGCCAGTTAATTAAAGAACAACCTTACGGCAATCTATTCGACTGGTACCGCATCTTAGGAATTGAAAATAAGCAGGGACAGATAGGTGTTGACGAAGCTTTAAATATTGTAAAGGCCTTGTCGTTAAAGTCTTATGAAGGAGGTTACAAAATCATGTTGATTTGGATGGCAGAAAAGATGAACACTTCGGCAGCCAACAAGCTTTTAAAACTTATAGAAGAGCCACCAGCCAAAACCGTCTTTATTCTTATCGCGGAAGATGCGGGGCAAATCCTTAGCACCATCCGATCGCGCTGCCAAATTTTAAATTTTCCGCCATTGGCTGAAAAAGTGATTGTGGAAGCCCTTCAAAAAAATTACCAACTTGATGAAAGCACGGCCACAAAAATCGCCATTCAATCCAACGGAAATTATAATAAAGCCTGCGATTTAGTCTATAATGATTCTGAAGATATTCAGTTTGAAGAATGGTTTGTGTTTTGGATCAGAAGCGCGTTTAAAGCCAAGGGCAACAAAGCTGCCATTCATGATCTCATCAGCTGGAGCGAGCAAGTGGCAAAAACTGGGCGTGAAACACAAAAGCAATTCCTGCTATTTTGCATCGACTTTTTCAGACAGGCCTTGTTAATGAACTATAATGCCAATCAATTAGTATTTATGGAGCCTAAAACCAAGAATTTTAAACTAGAAAATTTCGCACCGTTCATACATGAAGGCAATATCATGGACATTAGTCAGGAACTTGAAGATGCGATTTACCATATTGAACGCAATGGAAATTCAAAGATCATCCTAACCGATTTATCTATTAAACTGACGCGGTTATTACATAAAAAAGCCAGTTAAAAAACTGGCTCTTAGCTGTTAATACATTATTTTGTAAGAAATTTCCTATTTTTTATCGGCGTTAAGTGCTTCTAAAATTTCTTTAGTCACATCTTGACTTTCTTTTCCGTACATCACACTACCAGCTTCATTACTTCCTAAGATAAAAGTGTAACCGTTTTTCTCTCCGTAATTTTTAACAAAAGCTCTTACAGTTTTGATAAGTGTATCAATTTGAGTTTGACCTCTTCTTTGAATCTGTTGCTCTTCCATTTGTGATTGTTGTTGGAAGTTTTGGTATTGTTGTGCTAAGGCTTGGTATTGATCTTGAGAGCTCTTTTGAACCATTTTAGGATCCTTTTCCTGCAATTGTGCTGCATGAGCTTGAAAAGTTTGACCTATACTATCCACTCTTCTATTAAAGGCTGCGATTTCAACTTCAAATTGCGCTTCAATATCTTTTTTCTTTTGATAATCGTTAATCAATTTGCCGTTATCAACAAATCCAATTTTTGTTTGCTCTTGGCATGATGATAACATCACCAAAGTTAATAGAGCGATAAAACCTTTTTTCATTTTTTGTGTTTATTAAAATTTTGCTGCAAATGTAATAAAGTAACAGATAGTTTTGCGAAAATAAACGTTATAGTTTAAATTTATAGTTAACTGTAAATTAATTAATTTTTACTATGAAAAAGCAGTGATTTTAAATTGGTTTTTAGCGCGTTTTAGAGAAACGGACACATAAACCTTAGGGAGCCCGAAAAACATCCTTTAAACATCTTAAAACGGCGTTTTCTCGTTCTTTAAGACGTAAATCAGAGAAGAATACTCACTTGAACTCCTCGCTTTCCAATTTGAGCGCCATCCGTTCCAAAATCCTTTAAAGAAATTCATTTTACCAGATTTATATTTTTCAGAAAGCAAGCTCACATAAAACGCATCAAATTTCATTGGAACAGTTTTTTCCAAATTCATATTGACGCTAACTCCAAGCTTTTTTATCGCGTCCTGACTAAAATGCCAAAGATGTCTTGGCACATCATAAGCCGCCCAAAACTCTTTATACAATTTGGCGTCATAACTTTTATAGTTAGGCACCGCAATTATGAGCACACCATCGGGTTTTAATAATTTTTTGAATGTTTCAAAATGCTGTTCAAGATTAGGTAAATGTTCTAACACATGCCAAAGCGTGATGACGTCAAAACTATGCGCTTCAAATTTTGAAAGTTGATCCGTGTCAAAAACAGCGTTACTTGTTTTATTATTGGCAATGCTCCTAGCCTGCTCATTCGGTTCAATTCCTGAAATTTCCCATCCCGCATGAGCTGCGACTTGTAAAAAATCGCCAGTACCACATCCTATATCAAGAAGTGTTTTCCCATTTTCCGAATCCTGATTGATGAGTTTCAATTTCTTTTTTAATGCAATACCTTTTACAAGATGGTAAACTTTTTCAAAAGCATTACGTTTGGCATCGGTATGCGAAATGTAATCTTCACTTTTATAATACTCCGGCAATTTATCCGAAGATGGCTGCGGAAAAGTTTCGAGCAGGTCTAATTCGTGGGTATATAGCAATTCGAAATTCTCTCCAGAAACAGAATGATCTGTTACTTTTATATAGGTTCTTTTTTGGATGGGATTCGACACGATGAAAATGCTATTTAAAGATTGAATTAGTGAATGCGAAATTAAGGAATAGAACGAATGTATTCCAACATTCTTGAGTTACTTTTTTGGATTTGATTTATAGAAGTGGATTTATGTTCGAAGCCATTTTATAGAATTTAAAGACATTCTATCCTGACTACTTTGTAGCTTTGGGAAAATAATAATCGGTTTTTTTTGACACGAATTACACTAATTAACTCGAACCAATTAATTGGAATTTATGGAACACATATGACGTTGATTTTTTATGTTAGGCGCTGATTTGTCTTGGAATCGAAATTAAATAATTTACAGATATTCTATCATAACAACTTTGCGCCTCTGCAAGAATCATAAAATCTGTTTTTTGACACGAATTTCACTAATTATCTCGAACCAATTAATTGGAATTTATGAAACACAGACCTGCCCGTCCGGTCAGGCGGGTGACGCTGATTTTTTATGATAGGTACTGATTTGTGTTGGAATTGAATTTAAAGAATTTACAGAAATTCTGTCTTAGCACCTTTGCGATAAACATAAAATCTATTTTCTCACATTAACTAACAAGAACGATCTGATTGGAATTTATGAAACGTGGATGGCGCTGATTTGTTTTCAAGGTAAATTTCACGGTTTTACAAACATTCCAACGTGGCGACTTTGCGCCTCTGCGAGAAACATAAAATCTGTTTTTTGACACGAATTGCACTAATTATCTCGAACCAATTCATTGGAATTTATGGAACGCAGACCTACCCTTCCGTTCAGACGGGTGAAATGATTTTTTATTATAAGAGCTGATTTGTGTTGGAATTGAATTTCAAAGATTTACAGACATTCTATCTAAGCGACTCTGTGCCTCTGCGAGAAACATAAAATCTGTTTTTTGACACGAATTTCACTAATTATCTCGAACCAATTGATTGGAATATATAGAACACAGACGCGGATTCTTTATGATCAGCACTGATTTGTTTTGGATGCGCATTACTATAATTACCAATTGAATTCAAGGACTAATTAAATCAATTCAACATTTAGATAACCAATCCAGAATAAAAAATAAAAATAATCCATAGATAATATTCCAACGTTCCACGTGGAACACTTCAAAATATTTCAGATTTATCTGCCCATATATACCAAAAGCACCGATACATCACTTGGCGACACACCACTAATTCGTGACGCTTGTGAAATAGTAACCGG
>NZ_JBDSLS010000006.1:0-15388 GCF_039916245.1 Gelidibacter sp. | reverse complement strand
GTTAAGTTTAAATAGTTCTGAATAAATTCCTGAGACTTTGGTAGGACATCAGCATCTAGATATAACAACCAATTAAATACGGATTTCTCATAAAGAAGTTGTCGGGTTTTTGTTCGCCCATAATTGCGTTCTGATCTGAAGTAATGGATGTTCGGAACATGGTTGATAATCTTGTTCTGAAGATAAAAAGCTTCAGAAGATCCATCGTCCCACACAATTATTTCGTAGATGGTTTTACTGGCCTCAAGTTGTTTGTGGAGTTCTTCAACTAAAGGGATAATACTGGAGTTGTATACGGGAATTAAAACTGAAATCATATCAAAATTATAGAACTTAAAAGTACGTTTTTAAAAGAGAAAACCACGACTTGAATTCATTGATTTGGATTGTTTGCGATAAATATAAAAATGATTGGCAGTCATTTTAAATGGAAAGTATGTTGATCCTGAAAACAAATTAACCAAGTGACTTAAAAATTATAGCTTTGGAAGTGATTAAAAAGATTTCTTTAGACTGATGTTTTGTATTCGCATTCTTTATCCGAGAAGAAAATAAAAATAAATTAGGACATATTTTGATTTTTCAGTTATGATTTCTATTAAATGCTTTTCCGCTGCACCACTTCAAAAACCTTGTTCTCATCACATTTTAAGGTTTTACTTGGGTAACGTAGTAGAAGCGCATAATCGTGAGTTGCCATTAAAATGGTATTCCCGTTTTTATTGATTTCGCGCAAAACCTCCATGACTTCAATACTGGTTTGCGGATCCAAATTTCCTGTAGGTTCATCGGCCAAAATAAGTTCAGGGTCATTCAATAAAGCTCTCGCAATTGCAATCCGTTGTTGCTCACCACCTGAAAGCTCATGTGGAAACTTAAAGCCTTTGGTTTTCATGGCGACTTTGTCGAGGACGTTTTCAATGCGTTCCTTGATTTCGTTTTTGTCCTTCCAACCAGTGGCTTTCAATACAAATTCTAAATTACTGTTCACCGTTCTATCAGGTAACAATTTAAAATCCTGGAAAACAATACCCAACTTGCGTCTTAAAAACGGAATGTCCTTCTCTTTTAAAGTTTTCAAATCGAAATCTACAACATGACCTTCACCATGAGTCAATTGCAAATCGCCATAAAGCGTTTTCATAAAACTGCTTTTTCCACTTCCCGTTTTTCCGATAAGATAAACAAAATCGCCTTTTTGCATTTCTACATTAACTTCAGACAACACCATGCTATCCCCTTGGTATATGGAAACATCCTTTAATTCTAAAACAGTTTGAGACATTTTTGTATGTGAGTTTTTAAGAGTGGTAAATGTATTATTTTAATATGCAATTATCAAATATTTTGGAAATGAGTCGGTACAGTTGGCAGTCTTCAGTTGGCAGTGATCAGTTGGAGCATGGTTGTTATGTCTGGCTTAAAATCCATTTTAGTACAAATGGTGGGTTTTTTCAAAGAAAACACAAACATAATCTCGCCAATGTGTGGATTTCAGGAAAATAATAAAAACGATATATAAGAAATGGTCGTTTTAATTGTAAAAGTCTGATTTACTTAGCACTTGGAACTGCCAATTGAGCACTGAATACTGCAGACTATTCTTTTAATAACTTCGTTTATAATTAAATAATCTTTCCTTCGTTATAGGCTTAAGATTCAAGTATCTTTGATCGGCTAAAAATAAAACTGGACTGAATGACTAATAAAAAACTCTCACTTTTAGTAAGTTTCCTATTGCTTATAGGGCACACTTACGCACAACAATCGGCAACTTATACCAACGAGCTGGTCGATTATCAAAAAGCATTGACTTTATATAATAACAAACAATATCAGGCAGCGCAAAGTATGTTTGACAAAGTAAAGGACGCCACCGACGATCAACAGCTGGAGGCCGATTGTACTTACTACTACGCCAACTGTGCGGTGCGACTGAATCAAATAAATGCAGACGCACTTATTGAAGATTTTGTTGAGAAATATCCAACGAGTACCAAGCGCAATAGTGCTTTTTTGGATGTAGCCGATTATTATTTTGATAACGGAAAATATTCCTATGCCAGAAAATGGTATGATAAAGTTGATGAAGGCAGCATGGACAGGGCCGAGCGCGATAAGTTCTCCTTCAATTACGGCTACAGTTTGTACTCTACTAAGGACCAAGTGGAAGCGCAAAAATACTTCAACCGCGTGCTAAACTCCAAGGAATATGGCTCGCAAGCCAAATATTATATTGGATTTATGGCTTATGAAGGCGACGATTATGATCGTGCCAATGAATATTTTGAGCAGGTAAGCGATAATGAAAAGTATCAGGAAAAACTGTCTTATTATCAAGCAGATTTGAACTTTAAACTTGGCAAATTTGAAAAAGCCATTGAGCTTGCTCAGGCGCAAATGAAAAAGAGCAATGCCAGTGAAAAATCTGAATTGTCTAAAATCATTGGAGAAAGTTATTTTAATCTCCAAAAGTATAAAGAAGCCATTCCGTATTTAACGGCCTATAACGGAGTTAAAGGGAAATGGAGCAATACCGATTATTACCAATTGGGCTACGCGTATTACAAACAAAATGATTTTGAAAAAGCGATTTCAGAATTCAATAAAATTGTTGGAGGCAACAATAGTGTCGCACAAAACGCCTATTACCATTTAGGAGAAAGCTATGTGAATTTGAACAAGAAACAGGAAGCATTGAATGCTTTTAGAAATGCTTCTCAAATGGATTATGATCTCAGAATTCAGGAAGATGCTTGGTTGAATTATGCAAAGCTCAGTTATGAAATCGGGAATCCATACCAATCTGTGCCGCAGGTTTTGACCAGTTATTTAGATAAATATCAGCAGAATTCTAACAAATCAGAAATTGAAACCTTATTGATTGACTCCTATATCACTTCAAAAAACTACAGGGAAGCTTTAAGGTTGTTGGAAGGTAAAAACAGTTTCGAAAATAAAGTAGCGCTTCAAAAAGTAGCTTTTTACAGAGGCATTGAAGTTTATAATGAAGGGAATTATAAGGAAGCAAGATCCTTATTTGAAAAAGCTATCAAGGAACCACGTGATCCAAAGTTTACCGCACGAGCAACTTTTTGGAAAGCTGAAACAGATTATGAAATCGGAAACTATGATGAGGCATTGATCGGTTTCAGACAATTTAAACAGCAAAGTGAAGCTGCAAAAACGCCTGAAATGACCAACATTGATTATAATTTGGGCTATACTTATTTCAAGCAGAAGAATTATACAAAATCGACCGAGCACTTTAAAGCTTTTGTCAATCAACAAACGCAAGACAAATTACGTTTGAATGATGCTTACTTGAGATTAGGAGATGGTTATTTCGTGTCTTCAGATTATAAAGATGCGATAGGTGCCTACGATAAAGCCATTGCTTTAAAACAAATTGAACCCGATTATGCCGATTTCCAAAAGGCGATGAGCTACGGTTATATTGGACAGGGGAATACCAAAATCCAAGAGTTGAACAATTTTATCAATAAATACACAAAATCGTCTTTACGTGATGATGCGATGTATGAATTGGCAAATTCGTATGTAAAAGCCAATCAAAACGATAAAGCTATCGCCATGTACGACCGATTGAATACGGAATACAAGAATTCAGTGTTCCATTCAAAATCAATTTTGAGACAAGGCTTAATTTATTATAACGCAAGTCAGAACGAGAAAGCATTGAGCAAGTTTAAAGATGTTGCCAAAAACTTTCCGAACAGTGAAGAGGCAGTACAAGCAGTGGCTACAGCACGTTTGATTTATATTGATACAGGACGCGTGGCAGAATATGCGGCTTGGGTAAAAACCTTAGATTATTTTGAGGTTTCTGATGCTGATTTGGATAATGCTACTTATTTGGCAGCAGAAAAGCAGTATATGGAAAATAAAACCGACAATGCTATCAAACAGTTCAATGGGTATTTAGGTCAGTTTCCCAATGGACTTCATGCTTTAAAATCACATTTTTATTTGGCAGAATTGTATTCTAAAAAATCATTGCCAGAAAATGCACAGCCCCATTATGAGTTTGTGGTTTCTAAGCCTAAAAGCGAATATACGGAGCAAGCCATCGTGAAACTCTCCGAAACTTTTTTGAACGCTTCCCAATGGAATAAAGCCATTCCGTTATTAAAGCAATTAGAAACAGAAGCCGATTATCCGCAGAATATCATCTACGCGCAATCCAACTTAATGAACGCTTATTATCAGCAGGAAAAATATAGTGATGCTGAACGTTATGCTGAAAAAGTATTGTCGAGTTCAAAACTTGACAATAAAGTGAAGAGTGACGCTCAGATAATTATTGCACGTTCCGCTATAAAAACCGGCAATGAGTCGAAAGCCAAAACTGCGTATGCCACGGTTGAAAAAATAGCTACTGGTGCTTTGGCCGCTGAAGCCCTGTATTACAGCGCTTACTTTAAAAATAAGGAAGGCAGTTATGAGGCTTCTAACACTACCGCTCAAAAATTAGCTAAGGATTATGGAAGTTATAAATATTTCAGTGCTAAAGGTCTGGTGTTAATGGCTAAAAACTTCTATGCTTTAAAAGATGCTTTTCAGGCTACTTATATTTTGGAAAGCGTGATTTCAAACTTTCCGGAATTTAAAGATGTCGTTCAGGAAGCACAAGCACAACTAAGCGCCATCAAAGCGCAAGAAGCAAAAACAAATTCATCAATCAGAGCTGATCAAAATTAATTAGAATGCCATTTTATCTCCCTTTGGGAGAGATGTCCGCAGGACAGAGTGGGATTGGAATTTAACAAACAAAACAATGCTAAAAAAAATCAAATATATCTTTATCATCGCAGTCCTGACAGGAACAGCAACCTTTGCCCAAGAACGCACCAAAGACACTTTAGACACTGAAGTCGTTAACGTCGTCAAGGCTTACACGCCAACGGTTGCAGATGCCTTCAAAATAAAGGAACAGCCAACTTTAGATGATGAAACAACAACCACAAAAAAGGCGATTAAATACAATATTTTTTCCATTCCTGTAGCCTCGACTTTTACTCCAGCAAAGGGTAAGGCGGCCACAGTCAACAAGGCGAAAGCCGTTAAGTTATATGATAATTATGCCTCTTTGGGTGTTGGCTCTTACACCACTATTTTAGGGGAAGTCTTCTTGAACCAGGAGTTGGGTAGAGGAGAAAATGTAGGAGGCTATTTAACACACCATTCTTCAAGCGGTGGTATTAAAGGTCTATTATTGGATGATGATTTTATTGATACCAAACTCAACGTTAATTATAGTCAGCGACTGCGTGATTTATCTTGGTCGGTTGATGCTGGTGCTTTATATCAGAAATTCAATTGGTACGGATTGCCACAGCCTTATTTTGATGCGACTACTGCCGATACGCTCAACGGAAGTCATACGTTTTATGGTGGGAATGTCGGAGCAAAAGTAAAGTTTGAAGATTATCTTTTTAAAGATGCAAGTGCACGATTTAGAAGGTTTGGAGACAATCAAGGTTCAGGAGAAAATCGATTTGTTGTAAAAGCTTCTGCGGATGTGCCCATTCAGGATGAACTGATTTCAACTGAAGTGACCATCGATTATATTAATGGGTCTTTCGATAGAAATTTTTATACAGATGATAAGTTGACCTATGGCAATGTTAGCTTTGGTATTGCGCCAAGCTATCAATTGACACAAGATGATTTAACCCTGAATTTAGGTGTGAATTTAGTGTACAAGAACAACACGGCAGGTGGTAACAGTAACTTTTATATCTACCCAAATATCACGGCTACTTATAGAGTAATCGACGAATTGATGATCGCTTTTGGTGGACTGGAAGGCGGCTTAAAGCAAAATTCTTATTATGATTTTGCACAGGTGAATCCGTTTGTGTCTCCAACCCTTATCATTAATCCTACGGATAAAAAGTACGAGGCTTCTTTTGGTTTAATGGGTAAGTTGTCTAACAGTATTAGTTATAGTGTGAGTGGACATTATATGAATGAGAGTGATAAAGCCTTATTTAGAGGAAACTCTATTCTTGCAGGAGCCACAGAGAATTATCAATATGGAAACTCCTTCGGAATTGTTTATGATGATGTCAAGACTATTTCTTTTAAAGGTGAATTGAACGTGGACGTGAATAGAAATTTCAAATTAGGTGCTAAAGCTGAATATTTCTCATACAATAGTGAGAGACAATCAGAGGCATGGAATCTTCCAGACCTTAAAGCGTCATTATTTTTAGATTATCAAATTGATGAAAACTGGTTCGCTGGTGCAGGTTTATTTTATGTAGGCGAACGTAAGGATCAATTTATTCAAGAAAGCACCAATGAATTTGTGACACCAATACTGCAAACTATGACTTTGGACAGCTATTTTGATGCCAATGCACATGTTGGCTATCGTTTTAATGATCAGCTTTCATTTTACGTCAAAGTCAACAATATTGCCAATCAAGATTATCAGCGTTGGTTAAATACCCCAGTTCAAGGAATTCAATTCTTGGCTGGAGCAACTTATCAGTTCGATTTCTAACCAAATCCCTGCGAAGGCAGGGATCTCGGAATTTAACTATATTTTTATCTTCCATTAACAAAAGCATCCAAATCCCGGATGCTTTTTTTGTTTTTAAAAATGAGTATTTGAAAAAACACTTCAAATCATATTTCATCACAAACAATCAGCGAGCGTTCCATTCTTAGATCAAATTATAAATATTAAATAACTCACATTTCAGATGGTTTATAATAATCTTTCTTAATATCGGATAGAGCTATATTTGTAACTATCCGATAAAAGAAGTATCTTAGTAATGTGAAAAATTTAGATTTAACATATCGTGAGGAAATGATGCCCTTTTTTGAGCGTCTTGAAATGAAGCTTGAGCAATTAAAAAAGCACAGGCCTTTACCTTTAATGGCTTTAAATAAAATAAGGGAAGCTCTGACTGTTGAGTGGACCTATAATTCCAATAGTATCGAAGGTAATACCTTAAGTTTAAGAGAAACTCAAATGGTGTTGCAAGATGGCATTACTATAAAAGGGAAATCTTTAAGAGAGCATTTTGAAGCAAAAAACCACGAGCGCGCCATAAATCTTCTATATAAATTAGTGGATAGTTGCGATACTCTTTCTATTCATGAGATTCTTTCTTTGCATGGATTGGTATTGAATTCTATAGAAGAAGAGTTTGCAGGAAGGCTTCGCAATGGAGGTGTTCGTATTTCGGGAGCAAATTTTGTGCCCCCAAATGCCATGAAAGTTTCTGGTTTGATGGATGAGCTTTTGGCATTCGTAGATGAGAATCCTTTAAATCTGAATATTGTTGAGCTTACCACAATATTCCATCATCGTTTTGTTTGGATTCATCCATTTTTTGATGGTAATGGTAGGACAGTACGGCTGGCCATGAACATGTTATTGATGAAACAAGGATTTCCGCCAGCCATCATTTTGACTAATGACCGTTTAAAATATTATAATGCACTCAATGATGCCAACAAAGGGCGTTACGGAAAGATGATGCTTCTGATGGCGCAAGCCATTGAACGCACACTTAATATATACCTTAATGCTTTGCCAGGAAGCACTTTGGAGTATACAGAAATATCTAATTTGGTTGAGGAAGAAAATCTGCCGTATGGTCAAGAATATATAAGTCTTTTGGCGCGTACTGGTAAAATCGATGCCTATAAAGAAGGTAGAAACTGGCTTACCACAAAGGAAGCTATTGAAAATTACGTCAAAAACAGAAAACGTAAACGGTAGTTTTGATAACTAATTTCAATAGAACGCTGATGACGCAGATGGAGCAGATGTTCATTCATTAGTCCGAATCAGATCATATTTCATCATAAATAATCAGTGTAATCTGAGTTCCATTATTTTACTCACATTATAATAGAAAACTGATTACGCTAATGTTCACTGATTAAAAATTCGAAGCATATAATATTTCATCATAAATAATCAGTGTCATCTGCGTTCTATTCAAAACATAATTATTATAATTCTTAATGGATTAGAAGACGATTAACTCTGAAATATCAAAAACCATCTAATTCTCAGATGCTTTTCTTATTTTTACTGCACAATCATTTCTAACAGAAACCATACACTAAATGAAAAAACTATTCGTCTTCTTTCTTATAACCACTATTTTCTCCTGTAAAAACGAAAAAATAAAGGTCGATTCTATTGTTATCAATGCCAATGTTTATACGGTTAATTCCAATTTCGATAAAGCAGAAGCCTTCGCCATTAAGGACGGAAAATTTCTGGAGGTAGGCACTTCTAAAAAAATTCAAGATAAGTACACTTCAAAAAATGTAATTGATGCCAAGGGACAAACCGTTGTGCCAGGTTTTATCGATGCTCATTGCCATTTTCTAGGATTGGGATTGAACCAACAATCCGTAGATTTGGTCGGCACTAAAAGCTTTGAAGAAATCATCCAACGCATCAGCGACTTTCAAAATGAAAAGAATGTTGATTTTATAAAAGGTCGCGGTTGGGACCAAAATCATTGGGCAGTAAAAGAGTTTCCTAATAAAGCTATGTTGGACGAGTTATATCCTGACACGCCGATTGCCTTAACCAGAATTGATGGACACGCGCTATTGGCAAATCAGGCGGCACTCGATTTAGGTAAGGTCACAATTAATAGCAAGGTTGATGGAGGAGAAGTGATTGTTGAAAACGGACAGCTTACCGGTGTTTTAGTAGATAATGCCCAGGATTTGGTCATGGCACATTGGCCAAAAGGATCCCGAAAAGAAATGATAAATGCACTTTTGGATGCTCAAAAAATTTGCTTTGGCTACGGTTTGACCACTGTGGATGATGCAGGTTTATCACGAGAATCTATTGAGCTTATTGATAGTTTGCAGCAATCGGGAGATTTGAAGATTCGTGTTTACGCCATGATCTCTGGATCAAAGGATAATGTTGATTATTACTTAACTAAAGG
Source organism: Gelidibacter sp. (assembly GCF_039916245.1). GTDB lineage: Bacteria > Bacteroidota > Bacteroidia > Flavobacteriales > Flavobacteriaceae > Gelidibacter. Next base: position 6,422 of record NZ_JBDSLS010000006.1, on the reverse strand, counting down.
TATTAGTAAAACAGACCGCTTAAATGTTAGTAGTTTTAAATTCTTTGCTGATGGGGCTTTGGGATCAAGAGGAGCAATGTTAAGAGCACCTTATAGTGATAAACCAGGTCATTACGGATTGATGGTTACCGATTTGGAAACTTTTAATGATGCTGCACAACGTATCGCTAACTCAGATTTTCAGATGAATACCCATGCCATTGGAGATTCAGCAAACCATGCTGTTTTACAGACTTATGATAAAGTATTGAAAGATAAATCAGATAAACGCTGGCGAGTAGAGCATGCGCAAATCGTATCACCTGGAGATTTTAAATATTACAAAAATATAATCCCATCCATTCAACCAACGCATGCAACTTCTGATATGAATTGGGCTGAAGACCGTTTGGGATCAGAACGTATCAAAGGTGCCTATGCTTACAAGCAATTATTGGATGCCTACGGAAAAGTGGCTTTAGGAACTGATTTCCCTGTGGAGGAAGTAAGTCCGTTTTTGACATTTTATGCGGCTGTGGCACGTCAGGATTTGGACGGTTTGCCAAAGAATGGCTACCAGATGGAAAACGCTTTAACACGTGAAGAAACATTGAGAGGCATGACCATTTGGGCTGCTTACTCCAATTTTGAAGAAGACGAAAAAGGAAGCATTGAAAAAGGGAAATTCGCGGATTTTATTATTCTGGATAAAGATATTATGACCGCTGGGCTTAGTGATATTCCTAATATTAAAGTGGAGAAGACTTTTGTGGGAGGGGAGAAACAGTAACTATTGTCTATAGTTTTATTTCACAGAGATTCATGGAGTTAACTGAGTTTCACAGAGAGTTTTGATATGCTCTGTGAGACTCTGTGATTCTCTGTGTAACAACTAAAATATCCGCGCCAAATAATCGTAATGCTCGCCTTCCATTACCAATTCACACTGCAGTCCTGCCTTTTTGCATGCCTTCGCAAAGGTGTCAAAATCTAAATAAAGCCAGGTTGTAAGCGCTGCGCTTTCGCCTTTATAACTCAACATATAATCGAGTTCACCATAATAATTGGCATTCAAATCCATCCAATAGCCACCATCTTCATCTTCATACATATATTTGATATCAGTAGAATCTGCCAAAATCTGACCACCAGGATTTAATAGGGATTTAAGATGTTTTAAGTAGTGCGGTGCTTTTGAAAGTTCCTCAAAAATTCCGGTACCATTCATCATTAATAAAATGGTATCAAACTTTTCGGTTTCATCCAAAACAGGAAGCACGGCTGCGTTTTTTACTCCGAGTTTTTGAGCGACTTCAATCGCTCCTTCAGAAACATCAATGGCTTTCACGTCAAAACCTTTGCTCTGCAAATACAGCGTATGAATTCCTGCGCCGCAACCAACATCCAGCACTCTTCCTGTGGCAAGTTGCAATGCTTTTTGTTCTAATTTAGACATGTCTTCATAACCTCTAAATAAGTAGTCGAGTGGCATCTCATCATCTTCAGAAATATTGGTTGAAGTGATAATGTTCTCAGTATGATTTCCGTTATAATAATCTATTAATGCTTTTCCGAAAATATCGTTCATTGAAGTCAGTTTTATAATTTCCGTCGAGAAGGAAATCTTAAGTTTTAAATGTATTATTTTTATGCCCTGCAAGACTTTTCAGAAGCATTGCGAAGTCGCAAAGATAAGCATAAGGAAAACAATACCTTCTTTGCCCAGTAAAAAAGAAAATGCAAGAAAAACTTTTCTTAAATTAATAAGATACTATGTTGCCGGTCACCTTCGATATTATAAAATTTATGACTTGCAGCTTAAAAATATAACCTCATTATCATGAAAAAACTCCTTCTATTTTTAACGTTATCCATAACAGCCTCTAATTTTTGTATGTCACAAGAGTGGTTAACCTCTTTTGAAGCAGCAAAGCGTATCGCATTAGTTCAGAATAAATTTCTATTTATGATTTGGGAAGATGCTGCCGCGATACCATACCCTGTCATAATGAGTGATGAGAATGGTAATGAGGTGTTAATTTCAAATTTGTTTGATTACGATCAAATCAATGGCATTATTTGGGATTATTTTGTGCCAGTAAAGGTCAATGAAAGTCTTTATGCCGATTTATATGATCAGATAAAAGGTTCTAGAAGTCGTAGTTATGTAGCTCAATTTGAGGATGACAATATTAAGATTATGGATGCTAATGGCAATATCGTTAACACTTCGATGTCGCCAGAAGCATATTTTAATTTATCAAAATTTGTCAGTAAATACGCTTTGAATACGTCTTTCTTAAATGCGGAATTAAAAAATTATTTGTTGCAGAAGGATTTTGGTACCGCTTATCGTTTAGCCTCTAAATATATGGATTATGCCATTTTGGTTGATAAAACGGTGAGACCTGATATTATAAACCTAGCAGAAATCTATCTAGATGAAGCAGATAAGTTTCTTTTAGATGATAGCGCGACCAATAAGACTACTTTTGAGCAAAAGAGTAGCATGTTAAGATTATCAAAATATCTCTTACTAAACAGACCGAATAAAGTTCTACGTCAGCTAAAAAAGTTTAAACCTTCTGAAATTGATGACGCTAATCAATCGTTACTTTCTTATCTCTACCATACCTCGTACCAGCTTAAAAAGGATGAGGGAAATGCGGAGCTATGGAAAGCTAAAGTTTCCGAAGTAGATTTAAGAAAGTCCCAATTAATCACCAATATTCATCTCTAATATTTCGTCAATTAATGACTATTTATAGAGTAGATATTTTGCTCTAACCTGTTTAAAATCTTCAAGTCCTTTTGCCCAAGTGGCTTTGATTTCCTTTTCAGAAAGTCCTTTTTCTATTTGTTCTTGAAGTTTTGCTGTGCCAGCTAATTTGACGAAAAACCCATTGAAAAACTTTGATTTATTGGCAGAATGGGTGTAAGCTTCAATAAGATATTCTAAATGAAGTCCTGGAGTTACATCAATTTGCGATAAATCCCTTCCATAGCAAAGTTTGCCTTGCTGTGGCGGTGTTTTGGCACCTTCATTTGGTTCAGGCGTGAAACTGAATTTAAAATATTTTTTATCTAATTCAGGACTTCCGAAAATCTGGAATTGTTTATTGGTACCACGACCAACGCTCACATCGGTACCTTCAAAGAAACATAAACTTGGATATAAAACAACCGATTGGTCATTCGGTAAATTAGGAGACGGCTTAATTGGTAAGCTATAGTGCATTTGATGGTTGTAATTTTCCATCGAAATAACGGTCAACTGACATTGCACGCCATTTTTCAACCACTTTTCACCATTGATCATTTTTGCGTATTCGCCGATTGTCATTCCGTGAGCAATTGGAATGGGATGCATTCCTACAAAACTGGTATAGGCTTTTTCTAAAATAGGGCCGTCCACATATTGTCCATTAGGGTTTGGTCGGTCTAAAATCAGTAATGGGATTTTGGCCTCGGCACAAGCTTCCATCACGTAATGCAAGGTAGAAATATAGGTGTAAAACCGAACGCCTACATCCTGAATGTCGAAAACTAAAATGTCCAAACCTTTAAGTTGCTCTGGTTTTGGTTTTTTATTATCGCCATAAAGAGAAATAATAGGAAGTCCTGTTTTGGAATCCAAACCATCTTTTATTTTTTCGCCGGCATCTGCAGTCCCTCTAAAACCGTGTTCTGGAGAAAAAACTTTCTTTATATCGATGTTTAAACTCACTAAGGAATCCACAAGATGCGTGTAACCTTTGTCATTAAAAATCACACTCGATTGATTTCCGACAACACCAACGCGTTTGCCTTTTAGTAATTTGAGGTAGTTTTCGGTTTGATTGGCACCAACTTTTATGGTCTGTGGTTTCGAGGCATCAGTATGAATCCCCAACTCTTCATGGTTTGTGCTTCCAGCTTCCAACTTTGTACTTGCACTTCCTTTTCCACAAGAAAACAGTACTAAAACAATTCCGCTTATCATCGGAAATAACGTATTTTTGAACATCTTTAACAGCATCTTAAAATTTTGAATTACGAGTTTTTTATAGCTAAACGAATTATAGGCAGTAAAGCGTATAAAAGTAGTGTATCGGCACCAATAATAAAAATTGGAATTGCAGCGATTGCTATTGGTATTGTGGTCATGCTCATTGCTATTGCAACGGGCATCGGGCTTCAGGAGAAAATAAGGGATAAAGTCGTGGCTTTTAATGGCCATGTGACCATTACCAATTTTGACAGCAATGCGTCGGATGAATCTGAAATTCCAATTAGCAAGCATCAAGAGTTTTATCCTGAGTTCAAAAACGTTGAGGGTGTCAAACACGTCCAAGCGGTTGCTACCAAATTTGGTGTAATTCGTACCGAAACTGACTTTGAAGGCGTTGTGCTCAAAGGCGTTGGGTCAGATTATGATTGGCATTATTTCAAGGGTTTTTTAACAGAAGGGCGATTGCCGGATTATTCTGGAGAGATGAACAATGAAGTTCTGATTTCTGAATATTTAGCTAATAGATTGCAATTCAAGGTCGGTGATAGTTTTCAAACTGTTTTTAAAAAGGAAAACATTGATCAGATGCCTTTGTTAAGGGCTTTTGAGATTGTGGGGATCTATAATTCCGGATTTAAGGAATTGGATGAGAAATTTGTGATGGGTGATATTCGCCATGTGCAACGCCTGAACAAATGGAGTGAAGATCAGGTTGGAAATTTTGAAGTATTTCTTGACGATTTTAAGCAAATTCAAACCAAAGGCATAGAAATTTACGAGAATATCCCTTCAGATCTTGATGCCACAACGGTGGAGCAGAAGTATGTTTCCATTTTTGAGTGGATCGGTATTTTTGACAATAACACCTATGGTATTATCGGCATCATGATTCTTGTGGCAGGGATTAATATGATTACCGCCTTATTGGTTCTTATTTTGGAACGCACCCAAATGATCGGAATTTTAAAAGCTTTGGGAAGCAATAACTGGAGTATTAGAAAAGTGTTTTTATACAATGCCACCTATCTCATCGGCTTGGGGTTGTTCTGGGGAAATTTAATCGGTTTGGGATTGTTGTTAGCACAGAAGTATTTTGGTTTGGTGCCCCTAAATCCAGAAGTATATTATGTTAACGAAGCACCAGTATATCTTAGTTTAGATTATGTTTTAATGTTGAATTTAGGAACGTTTATTGTCTGTTTGCTGATGCTCTTGATTCCTTCGATTATTATTACCAAAATTTCTCCCGTTAAGGCGATGCGGTTTGATTAGTGCGGTTTTTAGTGGTTAGATTGTAGTTGGTTGAAACATAATTGACTTATTTCTGTACATTAATTAACAGGTTATTTTTCTTCCGCAGATTGTGCTGAAAACAAAACAACTTTGTGTAACTCCGTGTTCCTCTGTGAAACTCTGTGTAAGAACTCAAGGTACTACCCCCGAATTTAAAAAAATCAAAAAATCCGCTTACCTTTGTATTCTTAAAATGAAACAAATGCAATACGCAAAAAACATACTTGAAACTATTGGTAACACACCGTTGGTTAAAATCAACAAATTAACTGCAGATTTACCATGCTTGGTCTTGGCGAAATACGAAACCTTTAATCCTGGCAATTCGGTGAAAGATCGAATGGCTGTCAAAATGATTGAAGATGCTGAAGCTGATGGCAGGCTAAAACCAGGAGGTACCATTATTGAAGGAACTTCAGGGAATACTGGAATGGGATTAGCTTTGGTGGCTATTGTCAAAGGTTACAAATGTATTTTTGTAATGAGCGATAAACAATCCAAAGAAAAAATGGATATCCTTCGTGCCTTTGGTGCTGAGGTGATCGTTTGTCCGACAGATGTTGCGCCGACAGATCCAAGGAGTTATTATTCGGTTGCCAAACGTATAAGTGAGGAAACGCCTAATTCATGGTATGTGAATCAATATGACAATTTGAGCAACACAAAAGCACATTATGAAAGTACAGGCCCTGAAATCTGGAAACAAACGGATGGTAAAGTCACGCATTTTGTGGTTGGGGTTGGTACAGGTGGAACGATTTCGGGTATTGGAAAATATCTGAAAGAACAAAATCCTAATATTAAGGTTTGGGGGATTGATACCTATGGTAGTGTGTTCAAGAAATATCACGAAACAGGGATTTTTGACGAGAACGAGATTTATCCATATGTTACAGAAGGTATTGGTGAAGACATTCTTCCTAAAAACGTCGATTTTGATATCATTGATGGTTTTGAAAAAGTGACCGATAAAGATGCGGCTGTTTATACACAGTTATTGGCGAAGGAGGAAGGCATGTTCTTAGGAAATTCTGCCGGTGCGGCCATTAAAGGTTTATTGCAACTGAAAGACCACTTTACAAAGGATGACGTTGTTGTGGTTTTATTTCACGATCATGGCAGCCGTTATGTGGGCAAAATGTTCAATGATGAGTGGATG
>NZ_JBDSLS010000005.1:0-36426 GCF_039916245.1 Gelidibacter sp. | reverse complement strand
GTGCGACGCACCCAACCTGTAAAAATTGCGCCAATACTTTCCATGAAAATAAGAAAGCCGAAAATAATTCGAAACACAATCAGTGCACTGTTGTCTATATGTTTAAAGAGGAGTTTGTGCATTGCGGTTGGCAATAATTTGTTTGGCGTTAATTCGATCCTGTCTTAATTGCTCAATAAGTGCTTCAACCGATTCAAATTTTCGTTCATCCCTGAGTCGGTCTAAAAACGAGATTTTTAAATGCCGGTCGTAAAGGTCTTCATCCAAATCAAAAAAATGGGCTTCAATAGTTTTTTTATCGCCTTCAAATGTTGGGTTAACGCCAATATTCATCATGCCATAAATGGTTTTATTTTTATAAGAAGAAGCCACAACATAAACGCCATTTTTAGGAATGAGTTTATAGGTTTCATCAACGCTTATGTTTGCTGTAGGAAATTCCATTTTTTTGCCAAAACCTTTTCCTCTTACGACGGTGCCATTAATATAATAGTCATATCCTAAAAAGGCATTTGCCGTTTTAATATCGCCAGAAAGGAGCGATGACCTGATTTTGGTGGAGCTCACGGCAACATCTTTTACATCTTGGGCTGAAATTTCTTCAACTTCAAAACCGAATTCTGCTCCAAATTTTCTCAAATCGTCGATATTGGCACTTCGATTTTTGCCAAATTGATGATCATAACCAATGATGACATATTTGGCATGAAGCGTATCAACTAAAATCGTTTTGACAAAATCACGTGCAGAAAGGTTGGCGAAATCTTTTGTAAACTCTTTTACATAAATATAATCCAATCCTAAGGCTGATAAGATTTCTTTGCGTTCAGCAATGGTATTCAGGAGTTTAATATCTGAATTTTGCTGTAAGACCATGCGCGGATGCGGAAAAAAGGTAAGCACCACAGAATTTAAGTTCTTTTCAGACGCTTTTTTTGTGAGTTTTTTGATGATTTTTTGATGTCCGATATGAACGCCGTCAAAAGTGCCAATAGTAACTACTGACGGTGTTTGCGGAATGGAACGGTCTGATGCTGTAATTACCTTCAAGTGATTTTTTTGTAAAAATAACCATTTAAGAGGTTAAAAAAAATTACTATCTGTGAATTGGAGACCATGTAGGGTAATTTAAAAGATGGTTAAGAATATTACAGTTTTACGTTGAACATTTTCGATTTTTTAGAAGAATGACTATCCGGTAAGGAACTTGGATAAATTTGTGTTTTTCAAAGGACACTTAGAATCATTATACTTTTTTTGTGATCTATTTAATTTGAACGTAACTTTCACTGCTCTAAACGTTATCGTCGCGATACAATTATACATTCTATGAAAAACAAGTACTTAAAATCAAGTGTGTTCCTTGTCATGATTTTTGCCTTTTCGATGACTTTTGGTCAGCAAGGTAATTCTCCTTGGGCGATGATCACTAAGAACAGTGTTTCTCAAGAAAAAGTATTTCCTCAGGAATCTAAACCTTCAAAAGCGACCTATTATCAATTAGATATGTCGAATTTGAAATCCAAATTACAGAATGTGCCAGAGCGAACTTCGGGAATGCAATCCAAGGCGCTTCTTGATTTTCCAAATGCGGACGGCTCTATGGAAGTCTTCAGGATCATGGACTATTCAGTAATGGCGCCAGAACTTCAGGCCAAGTTCCCTGAAATCCGTTCTTATGTGGGTTATAGTTTGAAAAACCCTTCCACAGTTATTTATTTCAGTGTTTCCTCAGAAGGATTGCATACCATGACCATGTCCATGGACAAAGGCACTGAGTTTGTCAATCCTTACGCCACTGATGGTGTTTATAAAGCCTTTTCAAGACGCGATATTCCTGTGTCACAAAACTTATTTGAATGTGGTTTTATTGAAGACAATGTTTTTAATAGAAATAATTTAGAGGTTGATTTTACAGCGGCACGGAATGCCAATGATGGGACAACGCGTACCTTTAGATTGGCCGTTGGGACCAGTATTGAATACACTAATTTTCACGGAGGCACGGTAGCCTCTGCTTTGGCTGCGATTAATACCACGATGACCCGCGTCAATGGTATTTACGATAGAGAACTCTCCATGAGAATGACTTTAGTGCCTAATAATGATCTTCTGATTTCGACCACTGGCAATAGTCTTTTTTCAAATGGCGAAAATATTTCAGCTACTACCGGAATTATCAATGGACTAATTGGTGCAACCAGCTATGATATTGGACACACCTTTACCACTGGTTCGGGAGGTAGTGCGTATTTAGGCAGTGCTTGTGCAAATAACAAAGGCGCTGGAACAACGGGCTTGACAAATCCTGCAGGCGATCCATTTTCCATTGATTATGTAGCTCATGAAATCGGACATCAGTTTGGAGCTACGCATACCTTTAATGGAACTGCTGGTAATTGTTCTGGAGGAAATAGATCAAGTGAAACAGCTTACGAGCCAGGAAGTGGATCCACTATTATGGCTTATGCTGGTATTTGTAGTCCTCAAAATGTTCAAAACAACAGCAGTGATTATTTTCATCAAGCGAGTTTGCGTCAAATATGGACGAGTATTACGGTGGGCACCAGTACCTGTGCCGTTTTATCCCCTAATGGAAATACGGCACCTACAGCAAATGCCGGAGGATCCTATAGTCTTCCGATTTCTACGCCTTATAAGTTAACCGGCGCTTCAACAGATGTGGACGGCACTGCGACCCATACCTATACTTGGGAGGAATTTGATTTAGGACCAGCCGGTATGCCAGCAACAACTACAGAATTTGGTCCGATGGTGCGTTCTTTTCAAGGCACAGGAAATCGGGTGAGATACATTCCGAGATTGCCAGATGTCATTGCGAATGGTGGCATTTTATCAACCTGGGAAAAGTTGCCTTCAGTAGGAAGGGTTCTTAATTTTGTTTTAACCGTTAGAGATAATGATCCAAGAGGCGGGCAGACAGCTGTTGATGCTATGAAGGTAACAGCCGTAGCATCTGCTGGCCCATTTAAGGTCACTTCACAAACGTCGAATGTGACTTGGGAAGTGGGGGCAAATAAAACTGTTACTTGGGATGTAGCCAATACCAATGTCGCTCCCATAAACACTTCAATGGTCAACATCAATCTTTCCATAGATGGTGGCGTGACTTTTCCTTATACCTTGGCATCCAATGTGGCTAATGATGGGGCGCATCAAATTTCAGTTCCGAGCGGAACGGTCACTACTAAAGCACGAATTATGGTGGAAAGTGTTGGCAATATATTTTATAATGTGAACACTTCTGATTTCAAAATTATCAATGTTGACTTTCTTTTAAATTTTTCGAACTCGTCAGTTGTAGCTTGTCAACCTAATAATGCCGTTTATAATTTTACTTACAACACGTATCAAGGGTTCAATCAAAGTGCAACTTTTTCGGCTACCAATTTACCAGCGGGAACTACGGCGACATTTAGCCCAGCGTCCGCAATTGCTAATGGTACACCGGTAACTATGACGGTTAGTAATATGGGAAATGCTACTCCAGGGAGTTATACTATTACCGCAACAGGTACTTCAGGTACTAAAATCAATAGTTCGGCGGTGTTACTTGAGGTGTTTAATGGCACTATTGCGGCAGTCCCTTTATTGACTCCGACCAATGGCGCTGACGGACTTTATAAAGACGTGACTTTAACTTGGGGAAATGATATTAATGTGGAAGAGTACATGGTGGAGATTTCAACCACTAGTAATTTTAATACGCTTTTGGAATCGCATACAACTGCAGCCACTTCTCATTCACTAAGCTTAGCGCCAGCGACGGTTTATTATTGGAGGGTTAAGGCATTAAATCAATGCTCAACAGGTACGACTTCTGCAGTGTATAGTTTTTCTACCGGAATTCCAACCTGTGGATATTCATTTACGGCAACAGATACGCCGATTGTAATCTCTGCAGAGGGTTCAAATACTTATACTTCGACAATTGCCGTGAAAGAAAATTTGCCGATAACCGATGTCAATGTAAAGGTTAATATTACCCATTCATTGGTGAGCGATTTACGTTTGATTTTGATAAGTCCGTCCGGTGCCCAAGTTATTTTGACAGAAAATAATGGCGGTTTTTTTGATGCTAATTTTACGAACACTATTTTTGATCAAGAAGCTGCAACCTCCATCACTTCAGTTGATGCTCCATTTACAGGATCTTTTAAGCCCGAAGGAGATTTATCCATCCTTTATGGCGAAATGTCTGCAGGCAATTGGAAACTTCAAGTTACAGACGCTTATAACGTCGATGGCGGAAGCATAAATGAATTTACATTAGAGTTTTGTCTGTCGCAGCCCTTATTTGTTGAGAAACATAGCTTTGAGGCCTTTGATGTTTTTCCAAATCCTAACAATGGCGATTTTACCGTCAAATTAAAATCTTATTCAGGAGCCGCTATCAAAATAGATATTTATGATATGAGAGGCAGAAAGCTATTTGAAAATAGTTTTAAGAATCCGATTAACTTTAGAGAAGTGATCCGCTTGGACAATGCACCATCGGGAATGTATGTAATCCATATTTCGGATGGGTTAAGGAGCGTCACGAAGAAGATCTTAGTAAAGTAATGGTCCTTAAAAACAAACCAAAAGCCGTCTCATGTGTCAAGTTGAGACGGCTTTTTTATGGTCGATACTTTCAATATCTATGTTAGATATGCATTTGGTCAAAAAAAAAGACCCTTTCAAAATTATGAAAAGGTCTTTTGCAAGTTAGGGACTTCACTCAAATGGTTTCAATAATTTGCAATTTAATTATAGACCTACAGTCCAACCGTTGGCCCAAGTAGGTTTAGCAGTTCCGTTGCCGGCTCCTGTAGCATTTTCGTTTATGCTGTATACTGAAGATACATCAACCGCTGCACCAGCTGTGTTTTTTCCAACGGATAGCGTTGTGACCTTGTCAAACTTGACGTTAGTCGCAACCAATGAACCCGCAGTTACATAACCAATGCTTTCATCATGTTGAATGTCGAAACCTGTTTTCCAATTGCTCAAAACCAAGTTGTCAAATTTAGCTTTGGTACCCACTCTTAATTTTATGGCTTGCGATTCTGAACTGGTGTCTGCAGCTCCTAAACCAATTAACGTCAGGTTTTTGATGGTAGGATTAGAGATAGGTGTTGCCAAGTGATTGTTTGAATTGTTATCGGCTTCAATTCCTCTATTTCCTGCATTCGTTCGGATGCCGTACCAGTTTTCGCCAGTTCCTGACCAACCTTCAGTCCAGTCGAACAAATCATCTCCAACCTGATCCGTGAAATTCGTCACTACCAGATATTTTGCGTTGGCAGTTCCTCCAAAAAATTCAAAACCATCATCTGAACCTTCATGAATTTGTACATATTCTATTGTTGTTCCGCTACCGACTCCAAATAATGAAAGCCCGTTGAATTCTTTTTCTGAATTGTAAGCGAAACCTGAATATTCTATTCTTAAATATTTTATAGAACCTGAATTATCAGCACTATCTCCACCGCCATAGGTTAAGTCGGAAACTTCGGCCGATGCTGTCGTGCCTTTGTTAATCGGAGCATTTCCACATACTACCAATCCGCCCCAAGCGCCAGGAGCTTGAGTGGTCGCCGTCATGACTACAGGTTTTGTAGCCGTTCCTTGCACGTCAATTTTACCGTTTTGTGCTACCGCAATATATCTTACGGAAGCAAAATCATCGTTTGATACCGAAGTTGCTTCTATTTTAACCCCTTCTTTAATGGTCAATTTAGCGCCTGCGTTTACAATGAGTTTTCCGGTTAATTTATACGTTCCGGATTCTAAAATGACTTCTCCATCTTTAATTTCTCCAGTAAGGTTGTTACGGTCTAAAATAAATGATGTGCCGTCTGGGTCAGGAAATGGATTGTCGTCATTATTTGAACAGGATGTTGTAAATATCAAGCCTGATAAAAATGCTATTCCTAAAATTTTCGAAATTGTTTTTTTCATAATGTTTAGTTGTTAATTGTTTTGATTTAAAAATGATTGTGTGGTTATAATTAAGAGGTTTAGAGTTTGTAGTTCAAGCCCAGTTTGAAAAAAGCACCATGTTTGTATGATAATACGGTAATGTTTTCTGAAGCATTTTCTTGAACTCTTTCGATAGCTGGATTCAGCAAGTTTTTGATCGTAAAATCAATGCCTAAATTTTTATTTATTTTGGTTTTAAAGATGAAGTCGAAAGTACCTACGCTCTTGTCAACCAAGTTTCCTTTAGTCTCGACCCCAAGCGCATAAAGTCTGTCTGAAGTATAAGAATAGGCCAGCGTCGCCATCAGATTCCCGTTGTTTTTGAAATCCTTGAAATAGGAGATGTCTGCATTCAATAAGAAATCCGCAGCTCCTGTAAAGCTTGAGGTGTCATGGGTAAGATTAGTGTTGTAATTGGTTTCTTTTCTTATTTTGTCAGAATCTAAATCTTGATGAGTTTGCATATAAGAGGCATTAAGTCCTGCGGAAAGTTTATGGGACTGCGCTTCATCAAAGCTGAAAATATCTTTTCTGACTTCAATTTCTGCGCCATACACATAACCAGAATCGCCTGTGTTTAGGAACGAAATATCATTGGTAGAAGAGGCTAAAGTGATTTCGTTGATGGGATCCAAAATGTATTTTCCAAAAGCGGTTAGGGATAAAAGCTCTGAGTTTTTAGGGAAAATTTCCCATTTTAAATCGAGGTTATAGTTTTGTGAAGGATAGAGGTCTGGATTACCAACTTTTACTTCGGTCACATCTTCGTAAATGAAAAGTGCGCGTTCTTTAAATTGTGGTAAGGTGTAAGTTTTACTGGCGCCTAAGCGTAAATTTTGTTTTTCATCTAATTCATACTTCAAAATGAGGCTTGGCAAAAACTCGTTTCTGTTGAAGGTGTTGCTTTTTCCCGAAGCATCCAATTGCGTTCTCCAGGATACGGTCTGTTCTACTTTTTCAAATCGTAAGCCTGCCATGGCGCTCAGTTGATCTGAAAGTTTATATTCCAAACTCGCAAAACCTGCGTGAATTGTTTGTTCGCCATTATAAGTTTGCGGGGTTAAACCTGCAAAGGATTCGATACCAAACAACCCGTTTTCAAAGTTTTGTTGATTCAAGAATGAGTCCAAATCATCAGGATAAACTGGCGTATTTAATTGACTTCCAGCGATCCTAAAATTGAACTGAATGGCTTCAAAATCACGTTTTTTAAATCGTCCGTTATATCCTAAGGTCATTTCCCCCTTGGAATTGCCATTCGCTTCTTCATCTAATTTATAACTTACCGATAGATTGGCGGCCAACTCATCCTCTATCAAATTTTGATAATAGCGGTGGTTGTCGGTAATGGTATTTTGCGCAAACATGTAACCGTTAGAAACGTCCGAATACTTCAAGGTGTTTTGAGTTCTATCTGGCATATCGCCTTCTACTTTATTGTAAGATGCTGCCCAATCAAAATCGAACTTATCCGACAGTTTATGATTTCCCAACAATTGGTTGATGAAGAGCGTATTCTGAATGTAGGTGCTGCTTTTAATGAGTCCGTTGTCATCTTCGGCAATGTCACGAATAAACCCTTGATAAGTATCTCTGGATTGGCTTGAGGAATTTACCATCAAAAAGTTATAGGCTATTTTATGGTTGGCGTTCATGCGGTAATTCGCATTGAACATTCCCGTGGCATTGGTGTTATAAGAAAAACGCTCTTGATGGAAAGATTTCAGTTTTGCACCTTGTGCATTGACGCTCTGGTTAATGCCTTCGCGATATTCAAAACCATTATCAAAACTAGCGGTTGCAAATAGATGAAGACTTCCTTCTTGGCCAACATTAAAAGATTGACCGGCTTTTAAGCCAATAGTACTGCCTAACGGTTTTTCTTTTATGGGTGCCAAACTGTTTTCAAAATTATAGCCGTTAAGAGGGTTGTTAGGAATACCATAAGATGAAAAGCCAGATCTGCTTGGGCCATTCTGAAGTTTAAAGTCATTGAATTTAGCCATGGCATTGGTGCCTAAAGTGCTGCCTAATGATAACTCTAACATGCCTTTTCCTTTGTAGTCGATGGACGTTATATCAACGTTTCCACCGGCAAAATCCCCCGAGATTTTAGGCCCGTAAACTTTATCAATCGATATAAACTCGACGATATCTGTAGAAAAGAGATCTAATGCAATGTTTTTCCTTTCAGGATCATTGGAACTTATCGGAAGACCGTTAAGTGATGTGGAGTTATAGCGATCTCCCAAGCCACGCACGTAAATCGTGTTGGAGCCTTCCTGTTTTGAAACGCCTGTTGTTTTGATAACCGCGCTAGCCACATCGCTCACGCCTTTTCTTGACAATTCCTCGATACCGATATTCTGCTTGATTTCAATGGCTTTTTTTTGATCCAACAATAAAGCGACTTCACTTTCTTTTCGAGTGGTGGTTGAAATGACCACTTCATCTAAAGTGTCGGCACTGGCGACCATGTCCACATTAATGCTGACGATTTTTCCCGCAGTCAGTGCCACCTCCAATTCCTGGGTTTGATACCCAACAAAACTGTAGATTAAGGTGTAGCGGCCTTCGTTTAAATTGTCAAAACTGTAAGTGCCATCCATGTCCGAGGTCGTCCCGATGGTGGTTCCTTTTATAAGTACGTTTCCAAAAGCTAAAGGCTCATCATTATATTCTTTATCAATCAATTTTCCAGCAATCGAAGCTGTAGATTGTGCGCTAAGGATGGAGGTAAAAATAAGGGGCAGTAGTGTTAAAATGTACTTCATTTGTTGTTATGATTATTCATTGCAAAGAAAGTCATGATGCCCAAGAAGGAGGTTAACTCAAGATGAAACCTAAGTCATATAATAGTTAGCTTAATGTTAGTTTTAGGTAAATTATTGCAAATCGGACTTCTTAATTTAACATTGAAAAATGTATCTTGCAGGCGTATAAAATCTTACTATGAACTGGGAGCAATTATTATCATTAAAACGATTTGGAGACACGCACAAACGTATTCGGAAAGAACAGGATGAAACACGTTTGGGTTTTGAAGTCGATTATGATCGTGTCATTTTTTCTTCAGAATTTAGAAGTCTTCAGGATAAAACCCAAGTCATTCCATTGTCAGAAATTGATTTTGTACATACTCGTTTGACACATAGTCTGGAAGTCAGCGTCGTAGGACGAAGTTTAGGCCGTCGTGTGGGCCAGAAAGTATTGGCCAAATACCCACATCTTCAAAATATTCATGGCTATCAAGCCAACGATTTTGGCGCTATTGTGGCTGCGGCTGCCTTGGCCCATGACATTGGGAATCCGCCGTTTGGGCATTCTGGGGAAAAAGCGATCGGTGAATTTTTTAGAAATGGCAAAGGCAAACATTTCCAAACCCATCTGACGGATAAAGAATATCAGGACTTATGTGATTTTGAAGGAAATGCGAACGGTTTTAAAATTTTAACGGAAAGCCGCGTAGGCAGATTGGGAGGTTTGCGTTTAAGTTATGCCACGCTTGGTGCTTTTACGAAATATCCTAAGGAATCCTTGCCTAAAAAACCAACCTCACATATCGCCGATAAAAAATACGGGTTTTTCCAAAGTGAAAAAGCGGCTTTTGTTGAGGTTGCTGAAGAACTTGGACTTGTGAACCGTACAGGAAATCAAGATTTAAGCTATGCCCGCCACCCTTTAGCTTTTCTGGTAGAAGCTGCAGATGATATCTGCTATACCATTATCGATTTTGAAGATGGTATCAACCTCGGTTTGATCGATGAGGAATATGCCTTGGAATATCTGATTAAATTGGTAAGAGATACCATCAATACGAATAATTATCATGCTTTATCCAATACGGAAGACCGCATCAGCTATTTGCGTGCGTTGGCCATCAGTACCTTGATCAATGAAACGGTCGAGTTGTTCATGACGCATGAAGAAGATATTCTCAGTGGAAAATTTGATAAAGCCTTGATGGACGTTTCGAAATATCAGGCCCAAATCAAGGATATTATAAAACTAAGTGTTGAAAAAGTTTACCAATCGGAAGAAGTCGTGGATAAGGAAATCGCCGGATTTAAGATAGTTGATGGCAT
Organism: Gelidibacter sp.; assembly: GCF_039916245.1. Lineage (GTDB taxonomy): Bacteria > Bacteroidota > Bacteroidia > Flavobacteriales > Flavobacteriaceae > Gelidibacter. The sequence continues at coordinate 26,356 of NZ_JBDSLS010000005.1, read as the reverse complement.
CCTGGATGTTTTTACAGATACGATAGTTAACCACCACCAAGGCACCTTAAGTAACTATCATAAGTTAATTCTTAAAATTTTTCCAAAAACCTTAGATTTGAACCAAGGAACCTTATATGATAGCTTAATGGGCATTTGTAATTATGTGGCTAAATTTTCAGATAGTAAGGCTATTTTGACGCATAAGAAATTGAGAGGGACGCATTTCTAAAAATTATCGTCCGACAAAGAATTAAGACCGCTGCGCTTTTAGAACCAAGAACAAAGACTGAACACGTAAAGTATTGAAATTTTGGATTATGATCTTTTTAGTGTGGATTTATAAAAACAGAAAGATTAAGAACATTAACGAATTAAAGCGCTGAAAGATCTTCATCGATACTATTGGCTAAGAAGATCAATAAAGTTTTAATTGGGTAAAAGTATTCTTTATTTGCACTTCAACGAATTAATTTGCTTTTAGTCAATTTCGTTTATTTAAAGTATTCCTAACTGAATTATTATGAAAAAGAATGCTTTTGGCGCCTTAGTTATTCTGTTGATAACGGTCGCTTTTTTATTTGTAGTTAATGATCTTTCAAAGTCGAATGATCCCGTTCATGCGAATGCACATAATGAGCATCAACAGTCCGATTTAGTTGGACTTGATCGCGAGTAACGCCACTTCAATACTTTTGACAATATGATCGGTGTCAAACTGTGCCAATTGTTGCAATTGCGCAACGCTACCTTGTTCCACGAAAGCATCGGGAACGCCTAATATCTTTATAGGAGTATAATACTGATGTTCTGCGGCAAACTCTAAAATTGCTGAGCCAAATCCACCCTTAACAGTGCCATCTTCAACCGTAATGATGTATTTAAAGGATTTGAAAACTTCATGTAAAAGTGCTTCATCCAAAGGTTTTACAAAACGCATATCATAATGGGCAATTGTATCTTTAGCATCTACTTTTAAAAGCGCTTCTTTTGCGTTTTGGGCGATGAATCCGACAGTTAAAACAGCAATGTCTTTTCCTGATTTGAGTACTTCGCCTTTGCCAATCTCCAGTTTTTTATAAGGTTGTTTCCAATCAGGAATCACACCATAGCCACGCGGATATCTGATGGCGATGGGATGTTGAAGTCCCAGTTGAGCGGTGTACATGATGTTGCGCAATTCAGTTTCGTCGCGAGGGGCGAAAATGATGAGGTTGGGAATGCATCTCAAATAGGCCAAATCAAAAACGCCATGATGGGTTGCACCATCTTCGCCCACTAATCCGGCGCGGTCCAAGCAAAAAATGACTGGCAAATTCTGCAGCGCGACGTCATGAATCACTTGGTCATAAGCACGCTGCAAAAACGTCGAATAAATATTGCAAAAAACCACCATGCCTTGTGTGGCCATACCTGCGGAAAGTGTCACGGCATGTTGCTCTGCAATACCCACATCGATGGCGCGATCAGGCATTTGGTCCATCATGAATTTTAAGGAACTTCCGGTTGGCATTGCAGGTGTGATACCGACAATCTTTGGGTTATGTTCTGCTAATTCAAGTAGTGTTAATCCAAAAACATCCTGAAATTTTGTGAGCGACGATGCTGATTTTGTAATCAAATCGCCTGTTGTGGCGTCGAATTTTCCTGGGGCATGATAGATGACCTGGTTTTCTTCTGCTTGTTTTAAGCCTTTTCCTTTGGTGGTAATTACATGCAGGAACTTTGGTCCTTTTACAGTTTTTAATCGTTGAAGTTCTTTGATAAGCGCATCCAAATCATGGCCATCAATCGGTCCGGTATAATCAAAATTTAAGGCTTCAAAAATATTATCCTGTTTTTGAATGCCATTCTTAACATTGGTCAAATATTGTTTGAGGGCGCCGACGCTTGGATCAATCCCGATCGCATTATCATTGAGGATGACCAATAAATTAGCATCCGTAACGCCAGCATGGTTCAAGCCTTCAAAAGCCATCCCGCTGGCAATGGAAGCATCGCCAATAATGGCCACATGGTGTCTATCTTCGCCTTTTAATTGCGAGGCAATGGCCATTCCTAATGCTGCTGAAATAGAAGTAGAGGAGTGTCCAACGCCAAAAGTGTCGTAATCACTCTCCTCCCGTTTTGGAAAACCACTGATACCATGAAGTTGTCGGTTGGTATGAAAAAGCGACTTTCTACCGGTTAATAGTTTGTGTCCGTAAGCTTGATGGCCAACATCCCAAACCAACAAATCTTCCGGTGTGTTAAAGACATAATGTAAAGCGATGGTCAGTTCAACAACCCCAAGACTCGCGCCCAAATGCCCTTCTTTGGTGGCCACGATATCAATAATAAATTCCCGCAATTCTTTGGCGAGTTGTGGTAAATCATCTTGATTTAATGCTCTTAAATCGGAAGGAAAATTGATATGATCCAATAATTTTTTCATCTGATTACAAATGTAACACTTGAAATTGTATTTTTGATTTTTAACCCTTGAAGATTGTACCGTGGAAAATCCCTTTGACGACGTTTATTTTATGAGAAAAGCTTTACAGGAAGCTGAGATTGCTTTTGATAAAGGCGAGATTCCTGTGGGTGCCGTCATTGTGATTGACAATAGAATCATTGCCAGAGCGCATAACTTAACGGAGCTTCTTACAGACGTCACAGCGCACGCCGAAATGCAGGCCATAACTGCGGCCTCCAATTTTTTAGGCGGAAAGTATCTGACTAACTGTACCCTTTATGTGACCTTGGAGCCTTGCCAAATGTGTGCAGGTGCTTTATATTGGAGTCAAATAAGCAGAATTGTTTACGGCGCAACCGATACCGAAAGAGGCTGTAAAGTATTAAATACCAGGCTTCATCCAAAAACTGTCATGGTTGGCGGTGTTTTAGCAGATGAAGCAGCACAATTGCTAAAACGATTCTTTATTGAAAAACGGAATCTGAATTAAAACTTCTTCTCCTTGCCTTTCTCGCGCATCTTGTCAAGATTTTCTTTCGTCAGCATATAGTCCTTGAAGTTTTTATCTTTCCATCGGTAATAGGAGAATATAGGAAATACAACAAAGAATAAACCAGCGATGCCAAAGCCGATCATTTTTTGAGAATATTCCGTTTCGAAAATAAAACCTCCGGCAATACTGCATAAGGTAAGAATAGATAGGATAATAATTAAATATTTCATTGTTTGTTTAAAAAATTAGACGCGAATTTTTCCCGAAATTACCCGTTCTGTGAACATACTGGCGTAAATTATTACTGTTAATTTCACGAATGAAAATAGACTTTCAGTCTGTTTAAAACCTCTAAGGTACTTTAGTTAAAGTTTGTTTTCTTATAAAAAAGTCCTGCGTTATGCAGGACTTAAATTATTTTGATTTCAAGTTCAATTTTAAACTTAATTCTTCGAGTTGTTTATCATCAATCGGCGCAGGTGCGTCAATCATCACATCACGGCCAGAATTGTTTTTCGGGAACGCAATAAAATCACGAATGGTTTCCTGTCCGCCCAAAATGGCCACTAATCGATCTAATCCAAAGGCTAATCCACCGTGAGGAGGTGCGCCATATTGGAAAGCATCCATTAAAAATCCGAATTGCGCTTTAGCTTCTTCAGGCGTAAATCCTAAATAATCAAACATTAAGGCTTGGGTTTTTTTATCGTGGATTCTGATTGAACCACCACCAATTTCGTTGCCGTTCAATACCAAATCATAAGCATTCGCTTTTACAGCACCTGGATCGGTTTTCAAAAGTTCCAACTGTCCTGGTTTTGGCGAGGTAAATGGATGGTGCATGGCGTGGTAACGTTTGGTGTCTTCATCCCATTCCAATAATGGGAAATCGACCACCCATAATGGTGCGAATACTTTAGGATCGCGCAAGCCCAAACGGGTTGCCAATTCCATTCGTAAGGCACTTAATTGTGTTCTTACTTTATGGGCGTCTCCGGAAAGGACACAAATAAGGTCTCCAGGTTTTGCGCCAGTTATTTCTGCCCATTTGGCCAAATCATCTTGATCATAAAATTTATCGACCGACGATTTATGAGAGCCGTCCTCATTGTAACGTGAATAGACCATGCCTAAAGCACCGATTTGGGGGCGCTTTACCCAATCAATCAATTGGTCAATTTCTTTACGGGTATAACTGTTTCCGCCAGGAACTGCAATTCCTACCACCAATTCAGCTGTATTGAAAACGCCAAAATCTTTATGTTGTGCTACGGCGTTCAATTCTCCGAATTCCATCCCAAAACGGATATCTGGTTTGTCGTTACCATATTTTTGCATGGCTTCGTCATAGGTCATACGTGGGAATTCTTCAATGTCGATGCCATTGACTTCTTTCAACAAATGACGGGTTAATCCTTCAAAGGCGATTAAGATATCTTCTTGCTCAACAAAGGCCATTTCACAGTCAATTTGTGTGAATTCTGGCTGTCTGTCGGCACGTAAATCTTCATCTCTAAAGCACTTCACAATCTGGAAATATTTATCCATGCCACCAACCATCAACAGTTGTTTGAAAGTTTGCGGACTCTGTGGAAGCGCATAAAATTGTCCTTCGTTCATGCGGCTTGGCACGACAAAATCGCGCGCGCCTTCTGGCGTTGACTTTATTAAATAAGGAGTTTCAACTTCTATAAAACCTTCTTTAGATAAATAATTGCGGACTTCTTGTGCTACTTTGGCTCTAAAAATCAAACTGTTTTTTACAGGATTTCTACGGATGTCCAAGTAACGGTATTTCATACGTAATTCTTCACCACCATCTGTATCATCTTCAATCGTAAAAGGCGGGAGAAGTGAGGCATTCAGAATGGTCAATTCTGTCACCAGAATCTCAACATCACCTGTTGGTAGGTTAGGGTTTTTGGAAGCGCGTTCAATAACGGTGCCTTTAACTTGAATGACGAATTCACGACCTAAGTTTTGTGCTTGTTCCATCAAGGCTTTTGGAGTGCGTTCCTCATCAAAAACAAGTTGAGTAATGCCGTAGCGGTCGCGTAAATCGATCCAAAGCATGAAGCCTTTATCGCGGCTCCTTTGAACCCAACCTGAAAGTGTAACCTCATTATTGATATGTGATGCTCTTAACTCACCACAGTTGTGACTTCTGTACATAGTATGAAAAATTGAAGTGCAAATTTAATGAAGTTAAATGAGTATCAAATAAAAAGGGAAAACAATTGTTGGTGTTTCTCCTATGTCAGAGACATGGCGTGTTTATTCGGTCCATTGACCTATTTGGTCGATTTCAGTTGCTAGTAATTGCCCCGCTTCAAACTTTGCAATATCCACGACATAAGTTTTAGAAAAGGAATCATGCCAGCCTTTGCCCTTAACGCCAAGAAATGAAAGGCCGTCAAATGGAATGAGTCTACATAAAGTTCTGATTAAAATATCCTTGGGAGTCGGCTCTTCTCCATTTTGCATAATAACTTTAGTGTTTGTGGCGTATTTGCCTAAAGATCTAAAGGTTAGGCTTTCAAAAGTGAAGTAATAAAGTAAAAGCAGCAAGTAGCTGATCGTCAGGTCCTCTATGGTTGATAGTTCAGTGAAAAACTGACCCATTTCGTAATATCCCAAGTAATCGCCTATATAAACGGAAGCAAAACCAAGAACGAACATGATCACATATTGAGTAATTATATCGATAAGATAGTTTAAGAAACGTTTGTTTTTACTGGCAAGCATTTCTTCAGTGATAATAATATTTTGAACCTTCATGTTTTAAGCGGCTAGTGTTGATAAATATACAATTATCAAACAAAGATTGGAAAGGATTATTTGTCAAAATTTAAAATGAAGTTCTTGGTGATTTACAGCCATAAAAAAAGAGAGCGCAAATAGCGCTCTCTTTAACCCTCATAATTAATTAAACTAACTCACCCATTACTAAAGGATAACTTTGTATTGGTAAAGCCGTCTAATACAAAAGTCAGAGATTACCCCTGACTTTTATTGATTAATAGCATTTAATCTAAAAGTGAATCCCCACGATCACTTTTTAATTGTACTGGGAAATTAAATAAATCCCTGGTCAAATGTCATGAATTTTAATTGCATCTACGTGGATTAATGTATGGTTGGTAGGAAAAACTGTATAGTTGGTAATTCTTGCACAGTTGTTAAATTATTTCGGCTTAAAATAATTATCACGGTCTATATTTTTTACATATGTACCCGTTATACATTAAATGATACTAACTACACATCTTTAGATGAACTTCAGGACGAATAGTATTATATTTAAACCATGATAAAAGCAGTAATTGTTGATGATGAGCCTAAGGCAATCCAAAGTTTGACATGGGAGCTTTCAAACTTTAAGGATGACATTGAAGTGATCAAAACATTCACAAGTCCTGAAGATGCTATTGATTATTTGGACAATAGCGCATTGGATTGTTTGTTTTTGGATATTCAAATGCCAACCATGGATGGTTTTCAGTTTTTGGGGAAACTCACGAATAAAGATTTTGCAGTGGTGATCACCACAGCCTACAATGAATTTGCCATAAAAGCTTTAAAGCACGAGGCTATTGATTATTTGTTGAAGCCTATTGATTCCGATGATTTAAAGGAAACCATCAAGAAGGTTAAAAAGCATAGTTCTAAAAAGTTGAATTCTAATAAAATTGAAGAAGTCCTGGTTAATTTTACTTCAAAATTTAACCAAAAGAAGATTACCATTAATACCGATGGTAAGCTTATATTCTTAGATGCAGATGATATTTTATTTGTCGAATCAGACGGTAATTACAGTACGATCGTCTTAGAGAATGATCCAAAAATTGTAATCACTAAGAAATTGAAAGAAATGAGTGAGGTTTTGCCCGAAAACCAGTTTTTCAGAATTCACAACTCGTACATCATCAATTTAAAAAAAATCAAGGAATTTATAAAGAATGAAGGTTATGTGGTAATGGAATCAAATGACAGAATTCCAGTGGCAAGACAACGGAAATCAGACTTTTTAGAAAAGCTATAATCAGATTCACCATGTTTTTTATCATACGCACAAGGCTTTTAAAAGAATCTTTAAGGCTATTTCTAATGGGGATAGTGTTTTTAGGTGGCGTCATTTCTCTTGAGGCTCAAAATAGAAGCGATGCCGATTTTAAACATGTACTTGAAAGCTTTCAAGGTCATTGGCCCAAACAATATAGTGAAATGGACTCGTTATTCTCAAGGTTTAAGAATGACAGTCTGATTTTAAAGGAATTGATCACTAAATCCTCTAAGGAAAATGCCTTGGAAGTTGAGATTTATGCCCTTAACAAGTTGGGGGAAATTTATAGAAATCGATCCTTATATGATAAATCCTTAAAAACGCACCGACGGGCTGAACAATTAGCGGAAGAAGCTAGTGATATTGAGTTAAAGATTATTAGTCTTAATATGATAGGCGTCGTTTATCGGCGTATGGATTTCATAAAACCAGCACTGGATTATCATAAAAAAGCATTGGATATTGCTAATTCCGTTAAAAGTCCATCGAAAGAATTAAAGTTGAGCATTGCGGTTTCTCAAAACAGTATGGGGAATATCTATTTGACACTAAAGCAGTATGATTTGGCCATTGAGCAATTTGAAAAGTCATTGGTCATTGAAAGTCAATCGGGCAACAGATTGGGCTTGGCGATTAATTACCACAACCTTGGATATGCTGATGAGGCCAAAGGACTTTTAGATCTTGCCTTACAAAATTATAAGCGCTCCCTGAATTATAACGAGCAGATCAATTCTGAAGTGGGGCGAGTCATCTGCTACAATAGTATCGGACAGGTTTATATCAAGCAAAAAAAGTTTAAGGATGCTAAGGTTATCATCGAAGAAGGCGTAAAAAAAGCACTTCAATTAGGCGATCAGTATTATTTGGCCTATGCCTATATCAATTTGGGCTGGGTGCAAAATGAATTGGAGATGGATGAATTAGCGGAGGGCAATCTTAAGAAAGGATTGGAGATTTCTGAAGCTTTTGGGTTAAAAACATCTATTGTTGATGCTCATAAGCATCTTTCAGAATTATATAAGAAAAATAGGAATTACGAAAAAGCTTTATATCATTTTGAGCAAGCCGTTGAACTTGAGAAAACCATTTTTACGGATCGTAATATGCAATATGTGAGCGATATTATCATTCAGTATGAAAATGAAGCTAAAAACAACGAGATTTTACAACTTGCCAGCGAAAATGAATTGGTAAAATCAAAGCTCCAACGCAATCAAACTATATTCTGGTCGGCGCTTTTGACATTGGCTATTGTGGCCGGCACCACGATTGCTGTCAGTAGAAACAGGCAATTGAAACATGAAAAACAGATTTTGACTTTAGAGCAGGACATGTTGAGAAGTCAGATGAATCCGCACTTTATCTTCAATTCCCTAAATTCAATTAAGCTTTATATTATCAATAATGATAAGGAAAATGCCGTTTATTATTTAAACAAATTTTCAAAATTTATCCGAAAAATATTGATCGCTTCTACTGAAAAAGTGATCTCCTTAGAAGACGAATTGGATACCATGCAGCTTTATATGAACATTGAAAACATCCGGTTTTCTAATGATATCAATTTTGAAATAAAGGTTGAACCTGGTATTAATATTTCGACTATTAAAGTGCCGTCATTGATTTTACAGCCTTTTCTTGAGAATGCATTATGGCACGGACTTTCTTCCAAAAAAGAAGACAAACAAATCGAATTACGAGTGTATAAGGTCAATAATGATTTTATTAATATTTCGACTACTGATAATGGCATTGGCAGAAAAGCTTCAGAAAAAATTAATCATGATCGGGTGCTCAAAAGAAAATCAGTTGGTTTAGCGATTACTAAAGCGCGATTGGCTAATTTTTCCAAAGGGTTTACGACAGATTATAAAATGGACATTGAGGATTTGTATGATACGCAGGAAAATCCAATAGGTACTCGTATTGTGGTACATATTCCAACACGGACCAATAATTTAAAAACGATCTAATTGCAGGCCAAAAGGTGTGGCAGGAAGTTTATTTTTCCAATCCTCGCCAAATTTTGAAATTAAGTAGGCTTCTATTCTTTTGTTGGTTTGCATCGCTGTTTTAAATGAAATTGGATCGACCACGCAGTTTTCACTGATAAATCCTACACCATAAGCGCTTTTAAAAATCTTGGCAGCTTCAGGATCGATGGCGACTAATCCATGAGCTATAAAATTTATACTGCCCAACGCGATGCCTTCTTCAAGGTGTTCTGTTGAAATGTTGGAAATGTCTTGCATTGGAAAACGTCTCTCGGTTGGAGCTAAGGCCACCTCTTTTGTTTTGTTTTCCAATCGAATGGTTATGACGTTTTTTCGTTCTGTAATCTTCACAGGATAAGATGTGAAAGCATGAACATCCTCCGAGTAAAATCTAAAATGATATTTCCCATATTTAGGAAGTTGAATGGTAAAACTATCTAATGAATTTACTTGAATACTTTGATTGGTTTCTGTAATATAGAATACGCCTGAAATGGATGTATTATCAGTATTATTTTCGAAAGTGATTAGGGCTGTAATTGGCCTAGAAAAAACGGAAGTTATAGAGGTGGTTAAAACGAGGAGGCAAATAATTGCTTTCATGAGATATGTTTTGAATACATTCAAAAATAAGGAAATTGGAGCGTGCGTTTAATTTTAATTGAGCAAAAAAGGCATTTCAATGAGTGAAACGCCTTTTTGTTTTAGGAAACGATCGTCAGGTGGAAAGCTGAGGTTAACTACCAAAGACACCGCCTAGCATCGAACCATAATTTGAAGGTGTAATTGAAAAGTCTGTCTTTTCCAAGGCGATGCAAGTCATCGTCATGTTGTTTTTAGATTTCTTTTTGTCAACATAGTGCATTTCCATCATGAGACCGTCGCTATATTTTTTCATCCAAGACGGATTAAATCCTTTTGGCATTTTGTTCTTTCCAGTGTTCCACATTTTGTTAAAGCTTATGGGCGCTTCATCGGTGATGTAAATTGTGACTTCACTGTCTTTGTTTTCCATGATAAAACCTTGGCATTTATAACCTAAAATGGTTTTGGAGCCTATTTCTTTAATGGTATAATCAGAAGCGTTATTGTCCGCGTCAAAATCGCTGAGTTTGATCTTCGTTTTTTGTACCACTTTTTTGCCCATCACTTCCATAAACATGGCGGTAACTAGGTTTTCGTTGTCCATGACCGTAAACATGTTCATGCCCTGTTGATCTTTGCCCATCATAGGAAGAGCAAAACCAAAATATTCGGCATCTTTTTTTAGATAATAATCAAATTGAATATCATCTTTATTGCTGGTCATATTAAGCTTATAGGTATAATCAAAATCATAGATGTCCTTAAGTTCTTTTGAATTATTTTGGGCGAGGATTAGATTTGAAGACCATAAAAATATGAAGCCAAGAACGGCTCTAAGTAGCATGTTTTTCATTTGTTTTAATTATTAGAATAATTTGTTAATAGCCTTAAAGACTACAAGTTACTAAAACAAATGTTTTGAAAACGAAGAAATGTATGGTTTGCAGTAAATGATGTATGGTTGGTAAAAAAATGAAGACTATTGATAGTTTTCAGCCACTTTTTCAAGCTCCATATACCAATCTTCTCCAAATTTTCTGATAAGCGCCTGCTTGACAAATTTGTAAACCGGAACCTGAAGTTCTTTCCCTAAAGTACAGGCGTCATCACAAATTTCCCATTTATGATAATTAATTGCTGAAAACTCAGAATAGTCGGTAACACGAATCGGATACAAGTGACAGGATACTGGTTTTTTCCAATCGATTACGCCTTGATTGTAGGCTTCTTCAAAAGCGCAAAGCGCCGTTCCTTTTTTGTCAAATATCACATAGGCACAATCGGCACCATCAATGAGTGGGGTTTCAAAATCGCCATCTTCTGTAGTAATAAAAGTTCCTTGAGCTTCAATGGCATCGATGCCCACTTGTCGCAAAAATGGTTTGACTTTATCATAAATGTCCTCCATTATTTTTGTTTCGGCTAATTCCAAAGGTGCACCAGCATCGCCATCAATACAGCAAGCGCCTTTGCACGCAGACAAATTGCATACAAAATCCTTTTTGATAATGTCTTCTGAAACGATGGTTTTTCCTAGTTGAAACATAATGTATTAGCTTAAAAATGAGCGGGTTTTTATTCGAAAAGTGAGTGCAAAAATAGCTAATATTTGCTGTTATTTGGCATTTAAATCGGTATTAATAATTTACTTTTGCATAAAATTTAACGGTTTGTCTTATGGAACTTGATGTAAAGGAGATTTTTACAGCGTTTATGATTTTGTTTGCGGTTATTGATATTATTGGCAACATCCCGATTGTCATCGATTTGCGCAAAAAATTTGGGCATATCGAAAGTGGTAAGGCCTCTATAATTGCTGGATTGATTCTTATCACATTTCTGTTTTTAGGGCAAAATATTTTATCCCTCATAGGTATTGATATCAACTCCTTCGCAGTAGCAGGTGCTTTTATTTTGTTTTTTATTGCTTTGGAAATGACTTTGGGAATTACCTTATATAAAACTGAAGAAAGCAGTAGCATGACAGCAACCGTCTTTCCATTGGCCTTCCCGTTGATTGCTGGGCCAGGAAGCTTAACGACCTTATTGTCTTTACGTGCAGAGTATTCGGTAGAAAACATCATTGTTGCTGTTTTGTTGAATGTTGTTGTTATCTTTATCGTCTTAAAAACTTCGTCAAAAATTGAGCGTTTTCTTGGGCCAAGTGGCATCAACGTGATCCGAAAGGTATTTGGTGTTGTGTTATTGGCAATTGCCGTAAAATTATTTGCCCATAACATCAAGACTTTGTTTGAAATGGTTTAATCAAATCACTAATTTATTATGAAATGAGCATTATCAAAATTTGGTCACAAACACCAAAGATGATTTGCGAATTCCATATGACCTTTAAAAAAATAAATATCTACATATGAAAATCACAACTATAGTTTTATCAATCATCGCATTGGCGCTTATTGTTTTCAATGTTACGCAACTTAATTTTAGTCATCTTTTTGAAGGCGATAGTATTGTGGCATTGATCACGATTGTGCTATCTCTTTGTGCTATTCTTTTACTACAGATTCTCCGAATTTCAAAGCGTATTGAAAAGCTTTCAAAGCAGAAGCGTAATGTATGATGTGCTGATTATTGGTGCTGGAGCTGCAGGGATGTCTTGTGCCTTGGTTTTGGGTTCAGCACAAACAAAAGTTTTTGCCATAAATAAGCGGATAGGCTTGATTGCGCACCAACGAGCTTCTCATTTGCAAACTGCGTTGTTCAATAATGTTTTGGGGTTGGAACCTGGGACTTTGGGTTCTGATATTTTATTGCAAGGTAAAGCGCAGCTCAACACTTCATATCCTCATGTTGATCAAATTGAAAACGAAAAAGTAAAGTCTATTTTAAAAACTTCTGATGGTTTTGCCATTGCAACCAATAAAGATATCTACACTTCTAAAATTGTGGTTGTAGCTGTTGGATATACGAACCTTATTAATATTGAAGGATTAGAATCTTACATTGCGCCACACCCAAAAGCTACGGCTGCAAAAGAGCGTATTTGGTTGAAAAACGAAAATCATTTGATTGCCGATGGTTTATATGTTGCAGGAACATTGGCCGGATTGAGAAGCCAATTTGCGATTGCTAGTGGCAGCGGTGCTCAAGTGGCCACAGATATTTTGACGCTTTGGAATGATGGCAATGACGCGCATGTTCACGATAAAATCTGAGGATAGAACACAGATGACGCTGATCGAGCAGATTTTTCACTGATTTTGCTGGCTCAAATTAAGTTGAAATACTTTGTTTTAGTGAGTCTCGCTTTAGCTTCTAAACATTCGGACACGGATTTCACGGATTTTCACAGACTCACTCGTTCCTTGAGAATACTGATGTAAATTAATTATCTTAAATTTCACGAATGCAGCTGATATTCGGTCTGTTGTGAAAAAGTTTATGGACGTTAGCTCATTGATTTATTTACCTATAGGAAATCAGAGAAAATCATAAGAAATCTGATCAGCGTTCCATAGGTCATATGTTAATCTGTTGGTTTGCGGCTAGTGCTAGCGCTGATATTTTGACACTAATTTCACTAATTTTCACGAATTCACTCGTTCTCTGAAAAGGCTGAGGTAAATTATTTGCTATAAATTTCACAAATGCAGCAGACTTTTTAACGCTTTGGAATGATGGAAAGGACGAGAATGTTCATGATGAAATCTGAGTATCGAACACAGATGACGCTGATTTATTAATCTCAAATTAAGATTATATGTTTCAATAAATCTCAATTCATCTTCTGAAAATTTTTACACGAATTTCACGAATTTTCACCGATTCACTCTTCTCTTAAAATACTGACTGAATTATTTATCATATATTTCACAAATGCATTTTCTTCGTCTGTTTTTTTTGAAAATTTCCTCTGAACTTAGTTTGGGTTTACTAGGCATTTTAGTCCATAATGATGTAATTGTCTGCCAAAGAAATCTCTTGAGATCATAAACAATCTGCGTCACCCGCCTGAACGGACGGGCAGGTCAGCGTTCCATAAATCAAAAGCTAGCTTGATTACTCAATCCCCAATAAAAAATAAGAATAAAAAATAAATAATAGCGACTACTCCTTGAGGCTCAACTTTATAACTTCCTTAATCATCTCATCCGAAGCATTGGAGATTTCTTCTGCAGCATTTGAACCATATAACTGATCGGCTAAAGCAGCCTTGATGAGTAGTTTCATTTCGCGATTATAGGCCACAAATGTAACTTTAGCGTTTTCTTTGACATTGATATAATCTTGAAATCGTCTCACAAGATCGTCGCTGACTTCAAAATTAGAGATAAATTCTTGCTGGCTGATCGTTTTATAGCGCTCACGATCTTTATCAAGTTCCTCAAAAACAAAATAGCTAATCAGGCCACTGCGCTTGATGAAGTTTAAGGTTTCATTTTGAATACTCGAATTTAAAGGAACAAAAATATCAGGAATGATGCCGCCACCGCCATAAACAATTTTCCCTTTAGGCGTTGTAAACTTTAAGGAATCAGAAACTTGGATATTGTTCTCGTCATTAAACTCCCCACTACTTCGACGCTTGTAATAGTCATTGTAATAGTCTTCATTATGCCCGTTGTCGTAAGGCCGTTGAATGGAACGTCCGGTAGGTGTGTAATATCTGGAGACTGTTAATCGTACCGCGCTGCCATCGCCCAGGGCCATTTCGCGTTGTACTAAGCCTTTTCCATAACTTCTACGCCCAATAATAGTGCCCTTGTCATTGTCTTGCAAGGCTCCAGCAACAATCTCACTTGCAGACGCCGAATTTTCATTGATCAGAATAAATACTTCGCCTTCTTCAAAATCGCCTTTACGCGTTGCGAAACTTTTTTCAATGCGTCCCGATTTGTTTTTTGTGAAAAGAATCAACTTGCCGTTTTCTAAAAACTCATCTACAATTTGCTCCGCAATCGCTAAGAATCCTCCGGGATTATCACGTAAATCCAATGCTAATTGCGTGGCGCCTTGGTCTTGTAAATCGTCCAATGCTTTTTTAAACTCCTTATACGTAGACTCGGCAAATCTGTTGATTTTAATGTAGCCTAAATAGGGCGTAAGCATATAAGCGGCATCCACGCTGTTTATTGGAATGTTTGCGCGCTTTACGACAAAATCGAGCAGTTCTTTTTCGCCTTTTCTGTAAACTTTCAATCGGATTTTACTGTTTTTATCCCCTTTTAGTTTCTGAATGATGTCTTCATTGCTCCATTGGCTTCCGAATATAGAATCGCCATCGGCTATGATAATGCGATCACCACTTTTAATACCTGCCTTTTCGCTTGGCCCTCCTTCAAGTGGTCTGATAACTGCAATGGTATCTTTGTAGGAATAAAAGCTTACGCCAATCCCCACAAAATCACCTTTCATGTTTTCGCTCACCCTTTGCATCTCTCTTTTCGGAATGTATATGGAATGTGGATCCAGCTTTTCCAAAATGCCATTGACGGTAACATCAACGATGCTATCGGTGTTGACGTTGTCAACATATTCATAATCAATATAATCAATGAGTCGGTTGAGTTTGTCTTTTTTACTGTTTGAAGTAAATAAACGATCAGAAGTGTCCGTGAAATTTAGCTTTCCACCAATAACAACGCCAGCTGCAATGGCAACGCCAATAATTAATGGGATATATTTATTATTAAAAGCCATTATGCGTTTAAATCTTCAATAAGTTGTAATTCTATGCCAGCTTTGGCCAAGAATTCAAGTCCGGAATCGTCTTTATAGCCTTCATGATAAACCACTCGAATAATGCCAGCTTGATGGATCAGTTTGCTACATTCTTTACAAGGCGATAATGTAATGTATAAAGTCGCTCCTTTGCAGGATTGTGTTGATGCCGCTACTTTTAAAATGGCATTGGCCTCGGCATGAAGCACAAACCATTTGGTGTAGCCCTCATCGTCTTCACAATAATTTTCGAAACCTGTAGGCGTCCCATTGTAACCGTCAGAAATAATCATCCTGTCCTTGACGATGAGTGCGCCAACTTGCTTGCGTTTGCAATGGGATAATTTGCCCCATTCTTTTGCTATTCTTAAGTACGCTTTATCATAGCGTAACTGTTTTTTATTTGACATTAATTTGTTTTAATATTTGATTGGCAAGCTTTTTAACAGATCCGTGGCTCTCGTGAAATTTATGAGCTTCTATTTGACCATATGAGAACGCTAATAATTCTTCAGTAAAACTACAACGAATTTAAAAGGTTCATGTTTTAATTTTTACAATTTCGAGTTAAAATTTCAGTAAAATTTAAAGGATTAGAAAAATAACTTATTGTTTATCAGCATAGGTATGATTACTCCCACAACAATTGCCGAAAGTACCACAATCCAATCGCGTTTTGAAAACCTGAAAATAGTTTCGCATAAAAAGCCTAAAAACAACACGGCAAACGCAACAATTATTTGTCCTAATTCTATGCCTATCTCAATTCCAATTAAAGGCACTATTTTACTGTCTGTTTTGGCTGTAAACATTTTGAAATTGCCGACGAAACTGAGGCCTTGGATCAAACCGAAAAATACGGTTGATAAGAACAAGATACCAACTTTTTCACTTGGTGCTTTCTTGCCTGCCGTAAAAACGTTGTACAAGGCTACAACCAAAATAGTTATAGGAATCAGAAATGCAATCAAGGTGCCTTTGATGCTGACAATGCCATAAAAAGCTAATAGCAAACTAACGGTATGACCCAAGGTGAACATGGTCACTAAAAGCAAGATGCGCTTCCAATCCTTAAAAGCATAAGGAACGGTCAATACCAATAAAAAAAGGATGTGAGTGTATGTTTTAAAGTTCAGAATATGGTTCATTCCGTACTGTATGTTGAGCCAAAAATTGTCGAGCATCTGTTTGTTATTTGGGTTGCTTCAAAGGTACAAGGATTGAGATGAGTTGCAAATAAATAGAGGGTATAATGTTGAGCTATTGTAAGGTGTATTTAATGAGGAAGCGTAGAAGGATTAACGATTGAAGTTTTTTGATTTTTGAAGTTCGCACTCGGACGGATGACGAACAGAAAATAGATGAAAGAAAGTTTCAGAGAATGCGGTCAGATGAGCGATGAACGAAGTTCATAAATTGAAATAAATTCAGTGATGTCCTCGCGATCTCTACATGAGAAATCGAGGTCGAAATCAGGCGGATTCTGTCGAGAAACGTTGATGAATCGCTCAGAATATAAATATTGGATAGCTCTTTTTCAATTCGTGTAAAAAAGACGTTCTCCAGTTTTTTTTTAGCGGTAATGCAGGCCCGCATAGGCCAGTTTTCTGAACAATCTAAAATCCAAAGCTTCGTTCTGGATATAGGAGTGTGGATTGTTTGGGTTTTCATGTGAAAAATCAAAATCGCTATGGCATTTATCAAGAATGGAAGCGGTGTTTTTTATAAGTTCCGGAAATTCACGATAGGTATCGCACAATTCCTGATACGGCAACATTCTGTCGGTTTCCTGGCCTTGTTCACTTTTTGAAAGTTTGCTCAACAAGGTGTTGTTGTCGATGGCGCGTAATAAGCGATGGGTGTTAAAATCCTTTTTGTTCTGAAATGAAACGGTTTGCAGTACGACCAATTTATTTCGAAATGCATTCCATTTAGAGAACTTGAGATGGTTCAAGTCTTTCGGTTTAATGCCTAAAAACTCATGTTCTTTGAGATGGTATGTTTTTTTATGGATGTAGGGATAAATCACAAAAACATCATCTAATTCTGGGGCAATTTCAGGGATTTTCAATTCTGAATCGTGCAAGAATTTAGAGAGGTAATCATTGATGTTTTTATACCCGTTGTTGTTTTTGGCAATCAGTATAAATTGTTGTTGCGCACCATTTCTAAAGTCGACACCTAAAACAGGTTTGATTTTATATTTAGAAGATAATCGCACAAAATCCAAGCATGCCGAAGTGTTATTGATATCGGTCAATGCCAAAGTCTGCAAGCCGTTTTCGGAAGCAATAGCAAGTAATTGCTCTGGCTTAATAGTGCCGTAGCGAAGGCTGTAGTAGGTGTGACAATTGAGATACATTTGTTCTTGTTGTTTATGATTTCTCAAAATTAGCTATTATATGTAGTTTTCATTGCTTACATTTGTAGTAAGTCAAAAATAATCGATTTTAGATGGGATGGATTTTCGGATATCTTGCAGACAAAATTTCAATGTGTTTTAAATTTTATTTACTTGTGAAATAGGTGGTATCCTTAAAAAAAGTGATATCGATTTAATAGAATAATTATGAAAACAGAAGCTTTAAAAATCAATGTTGTTCAGCGTATCTTGAGTATTTCCGATAAGGGATTATTGCAGAAAATAGAAAATCTGTTGAATAAGGAAAATGTCTTTGCTTTTGATGTGGAGGGCAATCCTATAACTGAGAACGATTATGTCAAAAATTTGGATGCTGTCATTGATGAAATTGTTGCTGAGAAAGCCGACTTGTATACCACTACTGACGTTTTAAAACGTATTGCAGATGATAATAAGCTGGCACTCTAAAGCTGTTGACGATCTCAACGAAAATATAAAACACATTGCCAAAGAAAGTCCACAAAATGCGGTACATGTTTTAAAAACAATTACAGCGCTTTGCGATAGTTTGGGAAATATGCCCTATAAATACCCAAAGGAGCCTGTCTATAATTCAGAAAGCGTACGTTTTGTAACAAAATGGAGTTTTAAGATTATTTATAGGGTTGAGGTAGAACGCATTTATATCTTGAGAATATTCAATACTTATCAAAAGCCGGGTAACGTTTTTGAATGATTTTTTAGTCCTAAACGTTTTAAAAAAAATTAGAAATCAATACTGTGCGATACCATAATATTCGTGCATTAGTTGCAGAAAAATAAAAATGAAACACATTCAAGCAAACATAAAACATCTGCGCTCCTTAAAACAGCTCTCCCAAGAGCGTTTTGCCGACGAGTTGGGTTGGTCGCGCTCCATTGTCGGATCGTATGAAGAAGGCCGTTCGGAACCGCCCATTGATCGATTGATTGATTTATCGAATTACTTTAAAATTCCAATAGATATTTTGGTAAGAAACGATTTGCGCAAAGCAAAAGACACTTCGTTTATTGACATTGGAAGCAAACGTGTGCTGTTTCCGATAACCGTCAATGAAGATAATGAGGATTTGATTGAGATTGTTCCTGCGAAAGCATCGGCAGGTTATTTGTCAGGTTATGACGACCCGGAATATATTGAACAGCTCCAAAAAATCAAATTGCCCTTTTTGCCTACGGGAACCCATCGTGCTTTTCCGATTAAGGGCGATTCGATGTTGCCAGTAAAAGATGGTTCTTTTGTGGTGGCCAAGTTTGTGGAAGATATTCAGGATGTGAAAAACGGGCGTACTTATATTGTACTCACTAAAGATGATGGTCTGGTTTATAAACGTATCTATAATTTGATAGATGACAAGCAAAGCTTATTGTTGAGCAGTGATAATAAAGTGTATCAACCCTATGAGGTTCCGATGGAAAATGTGTTGGAGCTTTGGGAATTTACCTGCTGTATCAATACTCAGGAATATGACGAAAAGGAGCTGAAAATGAGCAGTATTATGGCAATGTTCCAAGAATTGAGAGTAGAATTGGAAGCCGTTCAAAAAATGGCCTAATGGGAAAATCAAAAACCACATATACCATTATCGACGTGGAAACCACAGGGCGTGGTAATGAGATTACAGAGATTTCCATTTTTAAGCATGACGGAGAAAAGGTGCTTGAAGAATTTACGTCATTGGTCAATCCGAATTCTTTAATTCCCGATTATATTACCGCATTGACTGGTATTGACAATGCCATGGTTGCTGATGCGCCCATCTTTGCGGAGATTGCAGAAGCTGTTTTTTCCATTACCGAGGATAGCATCTTTGTGGCGCATAATGTCAATTTTGATTACAATGTGATTCGTAATGAGTTCAGGAAAATTGACATGGATTTCAGACGCCGAAAACTATGTACGATAAGATTATCGCGTGTGTTATTTCCGGGTTTTCGATCCTATAGTTTGGGGAAGTTGTGTGTTTCCATGAATATTGACTTGGTCGATAGACATCGCGCGCGAGGCGATGCTGAAGCAACCGTCACGCTTTTTGAGAAATTATTGGCGCATAAAAACTCTAAAACTGTTTTTGCTGACTTTTTGAAAAAGGGTTCTAAAGAAGCAACCTTACCGTCACATCTGCCAAGTGCTATTTTTGATGCCATTCCCAATGGACCTGGTATTTATTATTTCAAAAATAAAAAAGGAAAAATCATTTATGTAGGAAAGGCCATCAATCTAAAAAAACGTGTTCTGGGCCATTTCTACGATAAAAAAGAAAAAGAACTTGACCTATGTCGGGAAACGGCTCATATCGATTTTGAATTGTCGGGAAGTGATCTCGTGGCAAGATTGATGGAAGATGCCGCCATCAAACATCATTTTCCGATTTACAACCAAGCGGCCAAACGCGTGCCTAAACCTTATGCCGTTTTTAGTTATGAAGATCGTCAAGGTATTGAGCATTTGGCGTTCAATACACTGAAGGCGACACCCAATCCGTTGCAAATATTTCATAGTATTCGCGATTGTAGACTTTATTTGGAGCAAGTGTGTGAGCGATTTGAATTGTGTCCTAAATATTGTCATTTACAGGAGAATGTTTGGACGTGTTCACATTATAAATTGACCACTTGCAAAGGTGTCTGTAGAGAGGAGGAGTCGGTTGCTTCTTATAATGAACGGGCGAATTTGGCTATCAATTATATGGCTAATTCCAATCAGAATAGAATTTTAAAAGAAAAGGGACGCCATCTTGAAGAAGAAGCTTTTGTGCTTATCAAAAACGGACTCTATTTGGGCTATGGTTTTGTGGAGAAATCAGAACAGATTATAAATACTGATGACTTGGAAGCGTTCTTAATTCCGCAGAAAGAAACTACTGAGATTCAAGGGATTTTGAGAAAGCTTTTGTTGGAGTCTTCGAATGTTCAAGCTTTGGTTTATAAGTTTTAGACACGAATTTCACGAATTTTCACGGACTTACTCGTTCTCAAAAAAGAATTAAATTGATTACTATAAATTCTCTTTGCGACCTAGGCGAAAACAATTGTGATCTTTGCGTTTAAAAAGGAGTTTAATGGATTAACCGCAAAGGATGGAAAGTCCAGTGCAAGGGTCGCAATGATACTTCGACTGCTAATTAAATCAAAATCATTTGATGTTTTTCACTTTAGTTTTTTTCACGGATTTCACGAATTTTTACAGATTCACTACTGCACAAAAGAAGGATTAAATTAGTTACTATAAATTTCTCTTTGCGACCCTAGCGAAAAACCATTGTAACCTTTGTGTTTAAATAGGAGTTTAATCATTTAATCGCCATGAAATTGAAGTTGAAATTGAACTTGAGGCATACGGAAACATCGACATTCCGTTGCGAGCTTTGCGACAGCCTAGCGTTCTTGTGTTTAAATACGTAATGAATATTAACGGCAACGAACGCAAAGTTGAGCGCAAGCGACGCCATGAAATTGAAATTGAAATTGAAACCGAAACATCGACAGTCCATTGCGACCTTTGCGAAAAAAACCTCGCGTCCTAGCGTTTAAATACAAAATGAAGATTAATCGCAAAGAATGCAAAGTTGAGCGCAAGGGCCGCAGTGAAATTGAAGCTTCAATTGTTAATATTCGTATTACACGCGATTACTAATCGGTCACACGTTGCCAATTTTGGGTCCTGTAGAAAAATGCAATATAGCCGCGTACGTTTAACGTATTGGGAGAGTCTTTGTCAATCCACATTTTACATTTGTATTCTTTTCCTTTTTCGGGGTCAAAGATGGTACCGCCTTTGTATTCGTTATCGTTTTTGTCTTTTGACATATCTTTTACCATCACTAAACCTTCAACAGGTTTATTGTAATCTTTACCTGTGCATTTTATACATAATTTGCCTTGATCTTCTGGCAATAATAATTTTACAATCTTTCCGTAAATTTTTCCATTGTCATTATAAAGTTCAACGATAGATTTGGTCTGGCCTGTTTCATCATCTACCGTTTTCCATTGGCCAAGAATGCTCTGAGCTTGAGCTAATGGAATGCTCAAGAAGAGCAATACAAGACACAATAAATAAGTTTTCATCTGTTTTACGGTTTAGGTTTATAGCATAAATCTCACGCCAACATTAATTCCGATGCCACTTGCGTTAACAAATTGGGTTGGGATTTTTCTTGCTGCGTTTTGGTTTGGCGGTGTTGTGGTGCTTTGGTTGTACTCATCCGTAAATTCAAATTTCTTTTCATAAACAGGAAGATCTGCCAATTGTTGTCCAGGTATCAGTTGCGAATTTCCGCCGGTAATTGCTTTTGTGGTGTATTCGATAATCTCTGCGGATTTACTTTTGATGCTCAAATTCTTAATTTCGACCTCGCCGAAAATGCTCAAGTTATCACTGACAGGATAATTGACGCCGATGGCTCCATAATAACCAACGCTGAATTTGGATTTTACTTCGCTTTTGGCTTCCACCATAATATCAGTGCCTGGGCCGCCACCATTTACTTTCCTTGCCATAGTTTCAATAGTCAGTTTGCCGGCTAAAGGAACAATTAATCCAATACGGGCGTAAGGGTTGACTGTTTTAAAATTGGGTGTCAAGAAAATTCCTGGAGCCACATCAACACCTCTCAAATGTGTATTTTCTTCAGAGATGGCCTGCGGACTTCTTAACCGGCCAATCAAGGTGTTGTCGCCGTGGAAATAGCTGGCGCCTAGTTCTAAACCAATATATGGGTTGAACATGTAGCCAACGGTAAGATTGGCTTTTAAGCCCGCACCGACTGTTCCATTCAGTGATTTTACATGGACCGAAGAGCCGTCTGCATTAACAGTAACATCCGTAGATTGCATAATGCCGGTAAGTCCGTTAGGATCGGCGTTGTTGAATTCGGTTTTCCCAGATTCAAAACTATAACCTGCACTGACGCGAAAGTAAAATTTTTGCGAATTGTCCATCGTCATATTATCTTGAGCTTGGGCAAAGTAGCTCATAGATGTCAGAGTACAAATGATCAACACTTTGGGTATCATTTTCATAATTCTAGTTTTTAAGATTTCATTAAAAGAGTTTATGAATTTGAAGGCACAGGAAAATTTGAGTGGTCTCGTGAATGCTTTCAAAAGCACACTTTAAAGTTAAAGAGAAAAAGATGCTGTTATGAGTCAAAAATTGACGCATTTAAGTTGTTTTTGAAGGCCTGAAACGCAATTGTGGATGCATTTAAAATGACAAAAAAATATGATGGAGCTCTATCGGATTTATGGCCTTAGTTAGATATAAAAAAGATTAGTTGTATAAGAGGTGCGACGGAGTTCTTAATATGCTGTGATCCTGATTGTCAGTATTTCAAATGATATTCATCTTATGATTTCTAAAAACATTTCGTGATTTTACTTCCATTTCACTAAAGCATCAAATTCTGATTGGGGAATCGAAACGATATTAACATCCATAGTGATCGGCGTTAGTGGTTGGTCGCTTTGGTCTCGAGGAACCGCTACAATTTTGTCCACCACATCCATCCCTTTAATTACCTGACCAAATACGGTATAGTCGCCATCAAGACGATGCAGGCCATTTTTGTTTTGAACAATATAAATCTGGCATCTCGCCGATAGCTTTTCTGGGTTGTCATCGCGTCCGGCACCGACGGCTCCATAGATATGGGTAAGTTCGGGAATGAATTCAGGCTCCAACAGATACTCAGGATCTGTAAATCCTGCCGGAGTATCAGGACAGCCTGCTTGTGCTACAAAATTTGGAATCACTCTGTTGAAAGAAAGAGCGTCCCAGTATCCTGCATCGGCCAGCTCTATAAAACTTGCTTTGTGATTTGGCGTGCGATCGTCTAAGCTAATCAGGATTTCTCCTTCAGGGGTGAGAATTTGTCCGACTTGAACTGATTTTTCTGACTGCTGTCCGAACGCAATTTGTCCGAAGAAAAAAAAGCTTATTATTAAAAGAGTGAAGCTATTAAAACGTAGAATATTATTTATCTTAATCATGAAGCTATATGTGTGTTTAATGTAGAATCTGCATTGAAAGCAATAAAAAGTCAATTGAAGTTTCCTTTGCCAAAAACATCTAGGACTGAGAGCTTTTTTAATTCTACTTAAATATACAAAATTCCATTAAATTCAGAACTGTGGACGGCAATTCGATAAATTTTTAAATAAAAATTCTAAACCAACTCCGTCGCAATCATTTTTGTTTGAAACGGTTGCATTTGGGTGTTTTTAATACGTCTTAAAATCAATTTTGCTGCTTCAGCGCCGATTGCTTCTGCATTTTGTTCAACAATGATTAATGAAGGGTGTTGATTGGCTTGACATTGATTGCAAAAACCTGCAATGGTAATGTCATGATCTTGAGGATTAGATTTTAACTGGTTGGTAACTTGTAAGGTTTGCAAAACAGCCTGTTCATTCAGGCCAAAAATGCCATCAATAGTACTATCATTTTCTAAAGTGGAAATGAGTTTGCTATTTAATGCTTCAACCGTATCGGCTACTATTATTTTGTTTTCAATAGGTAAATTATTGGTTCTCATCGCAGCCTTAAAACCTTCAGCTCTTAATTTTCCATGATGGAAATTGTCTATAAGCGAAGTCATGATGATATTCTTAAGACCTTTGTTTTTTATGAGATGATCGGTGGTGTCGTAAACTGCTTTATAATCATCAATAATTACTTTGTCACAATCAATCCCATCACATATTCTATCAAATAACACTAAAGGCGTTCCTCTGCTAGTAAGCGCATTAATATGATCGTAAGTATTGGTGAGCTCGGTTTCTTTAGAGACACAAATAATAATGCCATCCACGTAACCTCCCGCCATTTTTCTTAAGCTTTTAGATTCTTTTTCTATGGTTTCGTTAGAAATGGATATGATGAGCTTGTAATTATGTTGGTCTAAGTAATTTTCTATACCTGCGAATACTTTGGCATAGAAAGGATTTAAAATATTAGGAACGACCAAACCAATAGTATTGGTGTATCCTTTTCTTAAACTTGAAGCAAAATTATTAGGGATATAATTACATAATTTCGCAAAATTACGAACGCGCGTCTGTGTTGATAAACTGATTTCAGAACTGCCAGAAAGTGATTTGGAAACTGTAGAAATAGATAAATCCAAAGCCTTAGACATTTCAGCCAAAGTGGTTCTTGTTTTCATCATAACTATTTTATATTGATTTGTTTGTTGGATCGCAGTTCTTTGTAAGTAGAAATTTAGATGTGGTTTTGTGTATAAACGCAGACATCAATTACTATTATTTTATAAGAACATTGCGGCCTAAATCTAATCTGCAAATGTAGTTATTTTTTTAAAAAACAACCACCAGTACCTACCAGTTTGTATTTGCAATAAATTATTTTACATTTGTTCCATGAGAATTGTAACTGTAAAGGAAAAATCCGGTATTCCCAAGTACAAACAGATCGTGGCTTCCATCGAAGGCGCTATCGTGGCTGGTACTTTGAAAAAAGGGGATAAGTTGCCTTCTTTAAACAGTATTAAGAATCAAAATTCGCTTTCAAGAGATACCGTTCTTACAGCATTTAACGAATTAAAAACGCGCGGGGTTATTAAATCGATCGTTGGCAAAGGCTATTATGTAAATAGCGAAGATGTGGATATTAATCGGAAAGTGTTTTTGTTATTTGATGAATTCAATTCCTTCAAGGAAGATTTATATAACTCTTTTATGTCTAGTTTGGGCGAAAATGTTCAAGTCGATATTTTCTTTCATCATTTTAATCCAGATATGTTTAGCAAACTCATTAATGATAATGCTGGAGACTATAGTTCTTATGTGATTATGCCGGCAAATCTTAAAAACACGGATCAGATTATTGAGCGATTACCTCAGGAGAAAGTTTATATTTTAGATCAAACCAACGAAGCCTTAAAAAACTACCCTTCGGTTTTTCAGAATTTTAAAAAAGACATCTATACAGGACTTGAAGCGGCACTAAAGCAGATCAGTACTTATAAAAAAGTGGTTTTACTATATCCGGCAGCACGCCAGCCGCAAGGTATTTTGGATGGCTTTAATTTATTTTGTTCGCATCATGGCATACAAAACGAGGTCATTGATAGTCTTGCGCATAGAGAATTGTCGCATGGAGAACTCTATATTATCTTGGATGATAAAAATTTAATACGCATCATTAAACGTATTAAGGAGCAGCATTTTTTTCTTGCAAAAGACATCGGTCTGATCTCCTATAATGACTCTTTGTTAAAAGAAATTGTTGAAGGTGGCATCACAACCATCTCTACGGATTTCAATTTAATGGGACAACGCTTGGCCCAAATGATCTTGAATAAAGAGTTTGCCCAAGTCGAAAATCCAAACCGTTTAATCATTAGAAAATCAATATAAGCGCTTGTACACACTTACGAAAACAGAAGTTGAAGGATTGCAGTTTATTGAAATATTCAATCCAGAAAATAAGTCTAAAGCTAGCATTTGCCTGAATCAAGGGGGGAGGCTCAGCGCATTGGAATTTGATGGCATTAAGGTGCTTGCCGATTATGATCCTTCAACTTATGCAGCAAATTATGCCTCATCCATCCTCTTTCCTTTTGTGAATAGAATTAAGGATGGCAAATACACTTTTCAGGACGTTGATCATGTTTTAGAGTGTAATGAAGTCGATAAAAACAATGCCCTTCACGGACTGGTTTATGATAAGACTTTT
>NZ_JBDSLS010000004.1:0-61558 GCF_039916245.1 Gelidibacter sp. | reverse complement strand
GATTTATAAATATCATAATCACTGACCATAAAATCCTTGAATAAATCTAATTGCGATAAATCATCGCTGATTTGCTGGTAACGATCGGCCAAAAATGACATTTCCAAAGTAAAGGCATAACGCTGTGGCTCTTCGTAGAATTTCGGCAAAAAGGGATTATCGGCAAACCTTTCTAAAATCAATTTGGCATTAAAATCGTTTGAAATTTGATTCGCCAAACTCGTTTTTCCCGCACCTATATTTCCTTCTATGGCAATATAATTATGGCTACCAAACCCAAACTGCTTCATGGGGTTTTTTAACCAAATATTAATGGGCTCAATCTCACTGTCGTCTTGGCACGTTTCCAAAAGCTGCAGCACTGACTTCTCAAACTTAGGATGCATTACTTTAGGCGCAATATCATGCAGCGGCTGTAACACAAACTTGCGCTTATGCATTTGAGGATGTGGCGTGGTAATGAATTCGGAATCCATAACCTCATCGTCATAAAAAATAACATCCAAATCAATGGTTCTGGATTCGTATCCTGTACTGGAATGGCGTGTACGTCCAAGCTCAGTTTCAATAGTCAAAAGCTGTTGCATCACTTCTTCTGCAGAAAAATGAGTTTCAATAAAAATACAGCCATTGTAAAAATCTTCAGTAGATGCATCCTCATCAAAACCTAAAGCAGGCGTATTATACACTCTTGAAAAACTATTAATTTTACCAATACGTCTAAATATAAGATCAACGGCAT
Source organism: Gelidibacter sp. (assembly GCF_039916245.1). GTDB lineage: Bacteria > Bacteroidota > Bacteroidia > Flavobacteriales > Flavobacteriaceae > Gelidibacter. Next base: position 60,816 of record NZ_JBDSLS010000004.1, on the reverse strand, counting down.
CTTGCAGATGTTTTAATCTGTCGCCTTTATTACTGCCAAGTGCGATGTAAACTTTATGAGATTCATTCATATGTGATGCCAAAATAAAGAAAACAAAACCACTTTGTAATCTATTTTGACTGAAAAAAACATTTAAAAAGCCCGATAGCAAGTGGAGGTTTACATAACATTTCTTCAAAGCAGACAGACAACAGCCTTAAAATATGGATTATAGTAAATTGAAATTCTTAACACATAACTCTTCATTTTGCTCAAGAACTAAATGTCATTCTTGACAACATTTTTATATCTTGGTCTTTCCATAATTTAAAATCATTTTAGCCTCAAAAATTGCTAAAGTTTTACTTAACTTTAACAGTTGCCATCTATAAAATTATACTTTGCGTATATATTATACCTACTTAACTCTAAGGCTTTCAACTAGTGGAAGCAAAAACTAAATATTCAATGAAGAAGTTTCTAAAAATCACCGGAATTACCTTATTAATTATCATTATCCTCTTAATTGCATTGCCTTTTGTGTTTCAATCGCAAATAAAAGGTATGGTCAAAAATTTCATCAATCAAAATCTCAACGCCAATGTAGAATTTAGCGATGTGAGCTTGAGTTTGTTCAGAAGCTTTCCGAAGGCCCACGTTGAAGTGAGCGATTTGGTCATTACCAATTTTGAGCCTTTTAAGGACGAAACTTTTGTCACTGCAAAAAACATCAACTTTACGATGTCAGTAAAAGAGCTTTTCAAATCGGCTGACGAAGCTATTGTCATTAATTCCATCAACGTCAACGAAGCCCTATTGACCCTAAAAACCGATGCTTTTGGAAATGTCAACTACGACATTGTAAAGAAATCTGAACCTTCGCAAGATACCAAAGACTCTAGTTTTTCTTTCGACATTCAGGATTACAGCATTAAAAACAGCGCTTTGACCTATATTGATATGACTTCCGACCTGCAGTTTTATCTGACCGAATTAACCCATTCAGGAAAAGGAACCTTTTCGGGCGACGTGGGTGAATTGGACACCAAATCGGAAGCCAACGTGAGCCTCACCATGGATAGCACCAATTATTTAAACAATAACCATGTGAAATTAGACGCCCTTATCGACATGGATTTAAGTGCACAGAAATATACCTTCAAAGAAAACAAAGCCCTTATCAACCAATTGCCAATTGAGTTTAATGGATTTGTGCAACTAATAGACGAAGGTCAACTCATTGATATCTCATTCAAAAACATCGGCTCTACGTTTAAAGATTTCTTAGCGGTAATTCCAGCTACCTACTCAAAAGATTTAGATAAAGTAGACACTACAGGTAACTTTGACATCACTGGGATTGTGAAAGGCAAACTGACCGAAACTACCATTCCAACCTTGGACATCAGCATTAAATCGGACAACGCCTCGTTCAAATATCCAGATTTACCTAAACGTGTTGAAAATATCGTCATTGATACCGAAATCAAAAACGACACCGGAATTGCTGCGGACACGTATGTAGCGATCAATACTTTAAATTTTAAAATTGATAGCGACGTTTTCAAATCGTCAGCGTTAATCAAGAATCTTACCGGCAATATGCAAGTGAGCGCTGATGTGGACGGCACTTTAAATCTGGCTAATCTTACCAAAGCCTATCCTTTAGAACTTGACAATGAAATAAGCGGCATCCTAAAAGCGAAACTGCACACTTCATTTGACATGAATGCGATTGAAACAAACGCTTACGACCGCATTAAAGCTTCAGGAAACGCGAACATCACTAACTTGGTGTTTACGTCGGATGCGATGAACCAGCCGCTTCATATTTCAAAAGCAGATATGACTTTTAATCCATCGACCGTGACCTTAAATAGTTTTGACGCGAAAACCGGAAAAAGTGATATTTCAGCCACAGGAACCATTCATAATTTGATTGGCTTTATGATGAGCAAAAAAGTGAATTTAACGGGAGATTTCAAACTCAACTCCAACACTTTGGCGCTGAGCGATTTCATGAGCGAAGAAACAGAATCGACTACGGCAGCAACTTCCAAAAAAGCTGCAACCACGACAAAAGGATTGAAAATCCCGAAATTTTTAGATGCTACCATTACCGCTAACGCCAACACGGTTATTTATGACAATCTTAATCTGAAAAATGTCAAAGGTGTTTTGACCATTAAAGACCAACAAGCGACTATCAATAATTTGAGCTCCAGTTTATTTGATGGCATCTTATCCATGTCTGGAAATGTCAACACCAAATCTGACACACCATCTTTTAGTATCAATTTAGACGTTAATGGTTTTGACATTTCGAAATCCTTTAAAGGTTTAGAGTTGTTACAAAATTTGGCGCCAATAGCCAAAGTACTTCAAGGTAAATTGAACAGTACCATTAAAATTTCAGGAACCTTGGATAAAGAATTTTCTCCAAATCTAAATACTATTTCAGGATCAGCGCTTGCTGAAGTATTGACGACCGATATTGACGAGAAAGCAAGTCCGCTTTTATCAAAACTGGAAGGCGCCTTGAGTTTTATCGATTTTGGAAAATTAGATTTGCACGACTTAAAGGCCCATTTAGAATTTGCCAACGGTAAAGTTCAGGTTAAACCTTTCCACTTGGCCTATAAAGATATCGGCATCACCGTTTCTGGAGCACATGGCTTCGACAAAACCATGACTTATGATGCTGTTTTTAATGTACCTGCTAAATATTTAGGAAGCGATGTGAACCGTCTTATCGGAAAGATTAATGACAATGAAGTCAATAAACTTTCCATTCCTATATCTGCAAAAATTTTCGGATCGTTTACAGATCCAAAAGTTTCGACAGACTTGACAAGTGGCATAACCAATTTGACCACCCAGCTCATTGAAATCGAAAAGCAAAAATTGATTGGCAAAGGCACCGATAAAATCAAGGATTTATTAAGTGGCGTTTTAGGAGGAACTAACGACAAGACCCAAACTCCCCAAACAACGACCAAAGATTCAACCCATATGCAACCAGCGCCTATCAAAAAAGACAGCATCAAAAACAGTGGAGAAGTTATCAAGAATACAATAAAGGATATTTTCAATAAGAATAAGAAGAAAAAAGATACCGTAAATTAACGCAACGTAAACTTCTCAGATTTATCTGAAATTTGAGAAGTTTTCATCTTTTTAATCAAAAATAACCTCAAATTTACAGAAATTCAGCGAATTGCGTTAAAGTAATGTGAAAGCTTTTGGTTTTGTCGTTTATTAAGTTATAATGTAAGATAACTTTTTAAAAACTGAATAGAATAGATGAGGCAATTAAAAATTACGAAGCAGGTTACAAATAGGGAATCTAAATCTCTTGATAAATATCTACAAGATATTAGTAAGCTGTCATTGATTACGGCTGATGAAGAGGTAGAATTAGCACAACGCATTAGAGAAGGCGATCAGGAAGCTTTAGATAAACTGACAACGGCCAATCTCCGTTTTGTGGTATCGGTAGCAAAACAATATCAAAATCAAGGTTTAACCTTACCCGATTTGATTAACGAAGGGAATGCTGGTTTGGTCAAAGCAGCCAAACGTTTTGATGAAACTAGAGGTTTTAAGTTTATTTCCTATGCCGTTTGGTGGATTCGTCAAGCAATTCTTCAAGCTTTAGCCGAACAATCTCGAATAGTTAGATTACCTTTGAACAAAATTGGTTCGATCAATAAGATCAACAAGGCCTTTTCATTTCTAGAGCAAGCACACCAACGTCCACCAAGTGCTGAAGAAATTGCCCAGGAATTGGATTTGACAGTGAAGGATGTTAAAGAGTCCATGAGAAATTCTGGACGCCATGTATCAATGGACGCCCCTCTAAAAGAAGGAGAAACTTCAAGTTTATATGATGTTGTTTCTTATGGCGATTCTCCAAGACCTGATCAGCTTTTAATGACTGAATCTTTAAGTTTGGAAATTGATAGAGCGCTCAATACACTTTCTCAAAGAGAAAGTGATGTGATCCGATTGAATTTTGGATTGAGCAATCAACCACCAATGACCTTGGATGAAATTGGAAAAACCTTTGATTTAACCAGAGAACGTGTACGTCAGATACGAGAAAAAGGTATTCGACGATTGAAGCACACCTCAAAAAGTAAAATTTTAAAAACGTATTTGGGATAGTCTTAAATACACTATATACTATAAAAACTATTTATGTTAAGAATCGAAATTAAAGAAGGCGAAAATATTGAACGCGCAATTAAGCGTTATAAACGTAAACACAGAAATGTGAAAGTAATGCAGACTTTAAGAGAAAATCAATATTTCACAAAACCTTCAGTTAAGAACAGGCGCCAAATGCAAAAAGCATCTTATATACAAGGTTTAAGAGATAAAGAAAACGCATAGTTCTCTTACTATTTAATATAAAAAAATCACGTCATTCCGACGTGATTTTTTTATTTTTCGAGATGTCGTTCTTCCCTACCGATCGGATGATCTTCGTAAAAATCCTTAAAGGTTTTGTTTGTGGTATATTTATCTCTCAATACCTTATACACCATAAACACCACCGAAGCCTCTCCTATACAGGTCACATAAAACACCCAATTTAAGGGTGTATTCATACTGACCATAATGACCAAGGTCACTAATAGAAACGTGGCGAGCGCAACATAAAACAGGACTGGTATTTTCATGGTTTCTTGTATTTATAATAGCTATAACGCAATGGCATTCAAAGTGAAATTCAAGCTTCACAAAGAAATTATTTGCCATTCACAAAATATCGAAAAGTAACAATCTGGTTCGTGCAACTTTGACAAATTTCGAGCAGCTCTGTGTAACAACACCTTACATTAAATTACGAAAAAATGAAGATTTAAGAGAATTTAGAATTGTAAATTAATGTTAATTGGGATTAAGTGAAAAATTGTTGGAAGAAATCTTCAACATTGGCAAGTTATTTCCTCGGAAGATTATGAGAAAAGACAACATAAAAGCTCTTTGCGAACCTTCAAAAAAACTTTGCGAAACTTTGCGTCATAGCCTCCCGTTCGCACCTCAGAAAATTTATTGTCCCAATTAAATATTAACAGTTTTATTTATTGCACAGAAAGTGCTACAACAAATCCTTCGTTAGATCTGATATTGAAAACCGTTTCATCTTCAAAAATGAGATATTGCCCTTTGATCCCTTTTAAAACCCCCTGATAATTGGGTGTTTTCTCCAAATTAAGACTTTTTGGTTTTTCAGGATATTGCAAAACAGGAAACTCAATATTAGTTTCTGTGTTGCTCGCAATAAAATAATCTCGTGCCGCTTCTGGAATGTATTGTTTTAACCGATCGCGCCATTCTACTAAATTCTCGTCAACAATCTCATTTTTCAACATCGTGCGCCAATTGGTTTTATCGGCCACAAAATCCTTTAAGGCGACTTCAGTAACACCCGCCAAATAACGGTTAGGCACTTCAACGATTTCAATCGCTTCATGTGCACCCTGATCAATCCATCGTGTGGGCACTTGCGTTTTTCGAGTCACGCCTACCTTGACATTACTGGAATTTGCCAAATACACAATATGCGGCTGCAACTGCACCTTTTTTTCATATTCTAAATCGCGATCTTCTTGATCTAAATGTGCTGTACTTAACTCTGGTCGCATGATCCAATCGGCCGCTTGTGGGATGTCAAAAAAACAGCTTTTACAAAAGCCTTGTCTGTAAATAGCTTTGTATAATGAACAGTTGAGACATTGGTAGCCAACAAATTGAATCGTGATCGTTTTATTCAATAGTTGATTCATATTAATGAAATCATTTTCAAAAACAAGATAATATTGAATAGGTTGTGAAAACTCAGTTGCCATTTTGGTTAAGACCCCTTGATACGTCATTTATTTAAAAATTTATTTAGAAGATTGTATTTAAAAAAAGTGTTATTTTTAGTCTTTAAAGATACTACAAATATGTCAATCCCATTAGTTAATTCAATTGCTTCATGGTTCTTGAAAAAGCGATTCCATCAAATTGATTTGTTTTTAAAGTACCCTAATGAAGTACAGAATGAATTGCTCCAGGACTTATTGACCACGGCAAAAGACACTGAAATCGGCAAAAATTATGATTTTGCGAGCATTACTAACTACCAAACCTTTGCCGAGCGGATTCCTATCTCAACTTATGAAGAAAATCAGATCAATATTGAAAGATCCCGAAAGGGCGAAAACAATATTTTCTGGCCATCACCGATCAAGTGGTTTGCAAAATCAAGCGGCACGACAAATGCGAAAAGCAAATTCATTCCCGTGAGCTCTGAATCTCTAGAAGACTGTCATTATGCCGCAAGCAAGGATTTATTGTGTATGTACCTCAACAATAATGAAAATTCACAATTGTTTACAGGAAAAAGCCTCAGGCTTGGTGGAAGCAAAGAACTCTACAAAGAAAATGGCACTGTCTTTGGCGACTTATCCGCCATCCTCATTGATAATATGCCCTTCTGGGCCGAATTTAGCAGCACCCCAAGCAGTAAAGTCTCTTTGATGAGCGATTGGGAACATAAAATGCAAGCCATCGTTAATGAGACCATAAATGAGAACGTTACAAGTCTGGCAGGAGTACCTTCGTGGATGTTGGTACTTTTGAACAATGTCTTGGAAACTACCAACAAGAAAGATATTTTTGATATTTGGCCAAATCTGGAAGTTTATTTCCACGGCGGCGTCAGCTTTTTACCTTATGTAGATCAGTACAAAGCCATTTTGCCCAGAAAGGATTTTAGGTATTATGAAATTTATAATGCGTCTGAAGGCTTTTTCGCCATTCAGGATCAGAACAGCTCAAGTGAGCTTTTGCTCATGTTAGATTATGGCATTTTTTATGAATTCATTCCGATGGATGCTTATGGCACGCCTGAGCAGCGCATCATTCCGTTAGCAGAAGTTGAAAAACACAAAAACTACGCGGTGGTCATCACGACCAATGCGGGACTTTGGCGCTATAAGATTGGAGACACCATTCGCTTTACCTCCTTACAGCCGTATCGCATTAAGGTCAGCGGACGAACCAAACATCATATTAATGTATTTGGAGAAGAACTGATCATTGAAAATGCGGAAGACGCCCTAAAGAAAGTATGTAAAAAAACAAACTCTCAAATTGTTGATTATACCGCGGCACCCATTTTTATGAGTGGCAAAGAAAAAGGTGCTCATGAATGGCTGATAGAATTCAAAACACCTCCAGAAGACATCAATTATTTTAATGAACTGCTCGATAACGCTCTAAAATCCCTAAACTCTGATTATGAGGCGAAACGGTACAATAACATCACGCTCAACAGTCCGAAAATTCAGTTGGCAAGACCGCAATTATTTTATGATTGGTTAAAGCAGCAAGACAAATTGGGCGGACAACACAAGGTGCCACGGCTCTCCAACACGCGGCAATATATGGACGCCCTACTGAAGTTAAATGTGTAAGGCCGTTTAGCGCAGAAAATGACAAATTTTATTTTTATAACGAAAATAAAGTAGGCTTTATCTAAAAACAAGGCGTGTCGTTTTTATCTCTCAAATAAGCTATTATATTTACAGTAAAGCAATCAATATAGCACCTTAAAATGTGCACTATTGAATAAAGAAGCAAAACAATAGTCCTCTGTTGTAAATATATTTAAAGCATTGTTTTTGCAATATTAGTTTTTAAATCCAAAAAAAAGAAACCACCCTGAAATAGAGTGGTTTTTGCTTTTATATAGGTTCAAAACTTTTAAGACACCGCTTTTAAGCGTTTCAATGTGGTTTTATCCAATTTATCTTCAGCATATTCCTTGGTAACGTGAAGTTTCTTTTCATTGCCACTTGGCAATTCAAACATCGCATCCGTTAAGATTTCTTCACAAAGTGATCGCAAACCTCTAGCGCCCAATTTATACTCAATCGCTCTACCCACAATAAAATCTAAAGCACCATCTGTAATGGTAAACTTAATGTCATCCATTTCAAAGAGTTTTTTATACTGTTTGATGATGGCGTTTTTTGGTTCCGTTAAAATCGCTCTTAATGTTTCAGCATCTAAAGGATCCATATAACTCAACACTGGCAAACGACCAATGATTTCAGGAATCAATCCGAAATCCTTTAAGTCTTTTGGGATGATATATTGGAGTAAATTATCTTTATCGATGACGTCACCTTGAGTTGCCGCTTTGTAGCCAATAGCCGCCATATTCAGACGTTTTGAGATAATGCGATCAATCCCATCAAAGGCACCACCAGCGATAAACAAAATATGTTCGGTATTAACTTCGATGAATTTTTGATCAGGATGCTTACGACCTCCTTTTGGCGGGACATTAACAACTGTACCTTCCAATAATTTCAATAAGCCCTGCTGAACACCTTCTCCCGAAACATCCCGGGTAATGGATGGATTATCACTCTTACGAGCAATCTTATCGATTTCATCAATGAAAACAATACCCTTTTCGGCTTTTTCAAGATTATAATCAGCAGCCTGTAACAAACGTGTCAATATACTTTCCACATCCTCGCCTACATAACCAGCTTCGGTCAATACCGTTGCATCCACAATGGCCAAAGGCACATTGAGCATTTTTGCAATAGTTTTTGCCATTAAGGTTTTTCCGGTTCCGGTTTGACCCACCATGACAATATTGCTCTTTTGAATTTCAATATCATCTTTGCTTGCCGGTTGCAACAAACGCTTATAATGGTTATAAACCGCAACAGACATCACTCTTTTTGTATAATCCTGACCTATGATATATTCATCAAGAAACTTCTTGATTTCCATAGGTTTCTTAAGCATCAATTCTGAGGACAATTCGGCGTTGTCACTTTGCTTTGATTCTTCTAAAACAATCCCATGGGCCTGCTCAATACATCTGTCACATATATGTGCATCTAACCCTGCGATCAGTAAATTGGTTTCCGGCTTTTTCCTACCACAAAACGAACATTCTAATACTTCCTTTGCCATAACTCTTTTAATTCTAAATTTTAAATCTCAAATCCGATTGCTATAAATCCTTTGAAATTATATTTTTTTAGTACCCGTTAAAACTTCATCGATCATACCGTATTCCTTGGCCATTTCAGCTTTCATCCAGTAATCTCTATCACTATCTTCATACACCTTTTCATAATCCTGACCGGTGTGCTTACTGATAATGTTGTAAAGTTCTTTTTTTAGGGTGACTATTTCTCTAGCGGTAATTTCTATATCACTCGCTTGACCTTGCGCACCACCTAGCGGTTGGTGAATCATGACACGAGAGTGCGTTAATCCACTGCGTTTTCCTTTAGCTCCCGCACATAATAAAACAGCACCCATTGAGGCTGCCATCCCTGTACAAATTGTTGCTACATCAGGTTTGATCAACTGCATAGTATCATAAATACCAAGACCAGCATATACACTACCTCCTGGAGAGTTGATATATATTTGAATGTCTTTTGAGGCATCCGTACTTTCCAAGAACAACAATTGCGCCTGGATTATATTAGCCACTTGGTCATTGATGCCAGTGCCCATAAAAATAATACGATCCATCATCAGTCTAGAAAAAACGTCCATTGAAACTGCATTCATTTGACGTTCTTCGATAATATTGGGCGTCAAACCAACAGGATACATACTGTTCATGATTTGATTATAATAAGTACTACTAATGCCTTGATCTTTTATTGCGAATTTTTCAAATTCTTTTCCGTAATTCATAAGTATTTTTTAGTTCTTAAATTCATTAAAACCCCAAAATCCTTGGGATATCTTGATGACTATTAAGTAGTCAAAAAAAAGCGTAAAACCTAACAGTTTTACGCTCTAAATATAACGATTTAAATTATAATTATTAGCTGTAAAACTCTTTTACGAAATCATCATAAGTAATTTCTTTAACTTTATGATTCGTTTCTTTTTTGTAAAGCTCCAATAAATTTTGGCTCATCAATTGCTCTGACAAACGTTTCACTTCGTCTCTATTAGACAAAATACGTGCCGCAATATCTTCCAATTCTTTATCTTGTGGATCCATTTGACCAAATTGCGCCATTTGTACTTTGATCATGTCCTTAGCAAAAGTCTTTAAATCGTCAAACGTAACCTGTAGATTGTATTTTTCAATCAATTTACCTTCGATTAACTGGTAGCGCATGCTTTTTTCAGAATTTTCGTATTCTTCTTTAGCCTGATCTACAGTCAACTCATCTTCTCCGGCAGTTTGCATCCATTTTTGCAGGAACGCTGCTGGAAGGTCAAATTTTGTATGCTCAACCAAATACTCAGTAACATCATTCAAAAACTTTTGATCGCCTTGTTGTCCAAACTGCTTTTCTGAATCTTCCTTGATTTTGGTTTTTAAATCCGTTACCGAAGTCACAACATCTTTACCAAACAACTTATCAAACAACTCTTGATCCAAGTCGGCCAATTCTCTTTTGTTGACTTCTTCAATAGTCAAAGAAACCTCAACATCCAATCCATGGGCATCATCATGAGCCACTTTTAAAAACTTCATTAAGTCATGGTCGTCATTGAACAAGCCTTTAGTTTTCAAAGTCACCACATCGCCAACCTTAGCTCCGATTAAAGATTTTTCAGCAGTTTTGCTTTTGATCTTATCTAAAGTAAAAGTCGCTTTATTATTGATTTCTTTTTCCTCGTTTGCAAAAACACCAGTAATTTCAGAATCTTTTGAAACCGCATCTTCAGAAACCAATTTACCATATTGCTTTTGGATGTGCTCGACCTGACCGTCGATCATTTTGTCATCAGCAACAATGGTGTATTGCGTGATTGGAGTTTTTCCTTTAAGTTCTACCTCAAATTTTGGCGCCAAGCCCAATTCAAATTCAAATGAAAAAGAATCCGCATCCCAATCTAAATCATCTTGAGATTTTGGTAATGGACTGCCCAAAACATCCAATTTCTCTTCAGTCATATACTTCTTAAGAGCGTCCTGTAAAAGTTTATTGACTTCATCAACCAATACCGCTTTTCCATATTGCTTCTTAACCATTCCCATTGGTACATGTCCTTTTCTGAATCCAGGAATGTTAGCTGATTTACGGTAATCCGTAAGAATTTTTTCTACTTTATCGCTATAGTCTTCCTTAACGATATCTACTTTTACAACAGCATTTAATGCGTCAATGTCTTCTCTTGTAATATTCATATTGTAATTAATATAGCCTAATGGCGTTTTATCTTTTTATCTATCAAAACCCTGCTAACAGGCAGAATTCGTTCCACTTATGCTTTCCATTTCTTTCTAAAATGAACCAAAAAACGCATGATTCACTCATCAAAAATGGGGATGCAAAAGTACATATTTTTTAAATCCAATCAAAGTTTTTAAACAGTTGATTTATAGACTGCTCTTAGTCCTTGTCCATGAGAGAATATAGGATGGATTGCAAAAACGATAAGAGCAAGCTAAACAGCAAGGCAGTCCAGAAACCACTAACTGAAAAACCGCTCATAAACTTCGCTGCCAAAAGAATGATGACCGCATTGATTACTAAAAGAAATAAACCTAAAGTAATAATGGTAATAGGCAAGGTTAAAATGACCAAGATCGGTTTGACGAAAGCATCTAGCACCGCCAATACAATGGCCAGAATAATGGCCGATGTAAATCCGTCAGCAAGTTGTACTCCAGGAAGGAATTTTGCTATAATGACCACGGCAAGCGCGCTTAAAAGTAATTTGAGAATTAAATTCATGTCGGTTTTAATATTGGTTTAGATTAAAAATAGCAAATGCACTATTATTTGCCTAAAAAATTGCTAACCTCTGTATAAAAGTCGGCTGGATTTTCAGCATGCAACCAATGCCCAGCATTGGAGATTGTAACGATTTTTGATTTCGGAAAATGGGCGTGGATCAAACTTTCGTCTTGAAGCGAAATATATTCTGACCGATCGCCGCGTAAAAATAAGGTGTCTTTTTCAAATTTGGCGTGCATTGGCAAAGGTTCCCCAATCTCACTGGACTGCTCTTTCAAAACCTCAAGATTCATGCGTAAGGCAAGCACGCCTTTTTCTTTCCAATATAAGTTTTTAAGTAAGAACTGTCGGATTCCAAGAGTTGATACATATTTACTTAACACCTCATCGGCCTCGCCTCTACTTTTAAGCGTTTGAAAATCTAATGCTGACAACCCATTTAGAATGTCGTCGTGATGCGCCGGATAATAGCGTGGCGAAATATCTGCAACGATCAATTTTGAAACGAGTTCAGGATATTCCACTGCAAACAACATCGCCGTTTTTCCGCCCATGGAATGTCCCAAAAGCACAAAATCTTTTAATTGATGTTCATCACAATACTGTTTTAAATCGGCAACCATGACTTCATAGTTAAATTCGTCACTATGAAAACTTCGTCCATGATTACGCTGGTCAATAAGATGCACTTCGTAACCTTCCTCACTGAATTTTGTGCCGATGGTTTTCCAATTGTCACTCATCCCCAAAAATCCATGGAGAAAAATAAAGGGTTGGCCTTCGCCTAAAATATTTGAAAAAAGATGCATGATGAAAAGATTAACGATTGACGATTAACGATTGTTGATTTATGATCGATGACAGATGACGGCTGACGGATGAGGGATGAAGGATGATAGCAAAAAACAAAACATCTGCTCTCCTCTAAATGCCAACTGAAGACTGCCAACTGAAGACTGAAGACTGCGGACTACTTCAACTGCCTCAAATACATATTGATAACATTTTCAATCCCCAGGTACAGACTTTCTGAAATTAAAGCATGTCCAATGGAAACTTCCAACAAATCGGGAATATTCTGTTTGAAAAATTTAATATTATCTAAGGATAAGTCGTGCCCTGCATTAATGCCTAAGCCCAACGCACTGGCCAAAACCGCACATTCGACGTAAGGCTTGATGCCCATTTCGTTGCCTAAGTCATAATCCTTGGCGAAGGCCTCGGTATAAAGTTCGATTCTATCCGTTCCGGTAACTTTTGCACCTTCAATCTGTTTTAAAACTGGATCCACAAAAATTGAGGTGCGGATTCCATTTTGTTTAAATTCCTTGATGATGTCCACCAAAAAATCTTTATGCTTAATGGTGTCCCAACCTGCATTTGAAGTGATCGCATCTTCCGCATCGGGCACCAACGTGACCTGTGTCGGTTTTATGTCAAGCACCATATCCACAAATTGACGGATAGGATTGCCTTCAATATTAAATTCCGTATAAACTTCTGATTTCAAATCATACACGTCCTGATAACGAATATGTCGTTCATCGGGTCTTGGATGGATCGTCACACCTTGGGCTCCAAACTTCTGCACATCTCTTGCAAATTGCACCACATTTGGAACATCGCCACCTCTTGAATTTCTAAGGGTAGCAATCTTGTTGATATTAACGCTCAACTTTGTCATAGCTTTTGTTTTATTGAGCAAAAATACGAAGTAGATGATGCTTATTGTAGTTATTTTTAATTATTTTGCAGGAACAAATCCGAGAACATGCCGCTAAGAGAGTACATTATCAACGACATCAAGCCACTGAACATTAATGACAAGGTCAGCGATCTTAAAATGATGTTCAATGAATTGACCTATTCCCACATCCCCATTGAGAAGGACAAAGTGTATTTAGGATGCATTTCTGAAACGGACGTGCATTGCTTTGAGGGGGACAAAACTATTTTAGATTGCGCCCATTCCTTAGAAGGCTTTTTTGTGAGAGCAGAAACCAATTGGCTGGATGTTTTAGAAACTTTCGCCCAGCACTCTTGCAATATCATGCCGGTTTTAGATGAAGAGAACAACTATTTAGGCTACTATGAACTCAATGACATCATTGGGATTTTTAATGACACGCCATTCTTCTCAGAACCTGGAGGCACTTTGATTGTTGAAAAAGCTATTGAAGCTTATTCCTTCAGTGAAATCAGTCAAATCGTCGAGTCCAATAGTGCCAAAATATTAGGCGCTTTTATTTCTAAAATGGAAAATGACATGGTGCAAATCACGCTCAAAATTGGCAGCACTGGACTTAATAATGTGATACAGACTTTTAGACGCTATAGCTACAACATCATTTCTGGTCATGAAGAAGATACTTATGTTGAGAATTTAAAAGAACGCTCAGAATACTTGAAAAAATACCTTAATATGTAACGCTATGAAAATTGCAGTTTATAGCCAATATTACAAGGGCAACGAAACTTGTGTCAGCACCCTTCTAAATTATTTAGCCCATAAAAAATCGGAGGTATTTATTGAGGACAGCTTCTATCAACTTATTGCCGATCAATTGGAGGGGCCAACATTTGAAACCTTTCAAACCTTGGACGATTCGTATGATCTGCTCATAAGCATTGGTGGCGATGGTACAATTTTAAGAGCAATTACTTATGTCAGCAGTCTTTCCATACCAATTATTGGTATTAACACAGGGCGTCTAGGTTTTTTGGCTACGATCCAAAACACTCAAATTGAAAGCGCCATTGACCATATTTTTGCAGGCAACTATAAAATTTCAGAACGCAGCCTATTGTGTGTTGAGACCCACCCAGAAAACAAGGATCTTACACAACTTAATTTCGCACTTAATGAAGTGGCCGTGAGCAGAAAAAACACAACCTCCATGATTACGGTAAAAACACATCTGGACGGCGAGTATTTAACTTCTTATTGGGCAGATGGCTTAATTGTCTCCACCCCTACAGGCTCTACAGGTTATTCTTTAAGTTGCGGCGGCCCCGTCATGTCGCCAAGTGCTAAAAGTTTTGTCATCACACCAATCGCACCTCACAACCTGAGTGCGAGACCCTTGGTTATCCCCGATCATACCGAAATCCAATTAAAAGTAGATGGCCGGGAAGACTTTTATCTCATTTCATTAGACTCAAGAATTGCAACGCTGCACAACAGCACTATCGTAACTGTTAAAAAAGCAGACTTTAAGATAAAGATGATTGAACTTCATAGCGAAAGCTTCATTGATACTTTGCGTAAAAAACTTCTTTGGGGAGAAGATAAACGCAACTAAACAATAAAATCTTTTAAATACTGTTTATCTGTAATACAATTTGTTTCAAATTGTTAAAGGCTAATCTTATTTATTATATTTGCAAACTTTAAAATTTTATGAGGTCTATCATTTTAATAATCTTTAGTGTTTGTTTCGTATCAAACATCCAAGCGCAAATTTACGAAGTCGGTTTTTTCCTTGGCAACAGTAATTTTATTGGGGATGTTGGTAAAACAAATTATATATCACCTAACAATCCAGCAGGCGGACTCATGCTGAAATGGAATAGAAGTCCGAGACATTCGTATAGAGCCTCCATACTTTTTACAGAACTGGAAGGCAAGGATAACTCTTCAGATGACCCACGAAGACTGGAACGTAATTATGGGTTTAAAAACTCACTTTTAGAATTTTCTGCAGGAATGGAGTTTACCTTTTTGGATTTTAACCTACATAGTTCAGATCCTCAAATGACACCTTATTTATATACTGGTATTTCGGCTGCGAGACATAAAAATCTCTATTTTGATCCCACACAACCTATACCACCTAATAACGATCCCATTATGCCCATCTCCGAGAATAGTCAAAGTTGGGCTCTCGGCATTCCAATTGTAGTAGGCTTTAAAACAACCGCAGGTCCGGGTCTGGTATTAGCGGCTGAAATTGGCGTTAGATATACCTTCTCCGATAAACTTGACGGTAGTGTTCCTGATTCCAAAAATCTACAGTCTTATAGCTTCGGAAATTTAAACAGCAATGATTGGTATGTTTTTTCTGGAATAACTGTAACTTACACCTTTGGACAAAAACCTTGCTATTGCAATTATTAAGTGGATTTAAAAAAACAAATACATACCGGCAAACTCCCTAACCATTTAGCCATCATCATGGATGGCAACGGCCGTTGGGCAAAAAAACAAGGCCTACTTAGGGTGATTGGTCATGAAAGAGGCACGAAATCCGTACGGGAAGTGGTGGAAGCGAGTGCCGAAATAGGCATCAAGCACCTCACCCTTTATGCGTTTTCTACTGAAAACTGGAACCGTCCAAAAACTGAAGTTCAAACTTTGATGAAGCTTTTGGTTAAATCCCTGAAAAAGGAAATCAAAACCCTTCAAGATAATAACATCAAACTTAACGCTATAGGTTGCCTTAAAGATTTACCTGAAAAAGCTAAAGAAGAGCTTGAAGAAGTCATCGAAAAAACAAAGGACAATAACCGAATGGTTTTAACTTTAGCCTTGAGTTATGGGTCGCGAGAAGAACTCATAAATATGGTTAAGGAAATATCTGATAAAGTTAAAAATAATATAATTTCAATCGATTCTATTGACGAATCCATTATTAATAAGCATCTTTACACGCAAAATTTGCCAGATGTAGACTTGCTCATCCGGACCAGTGGCGAACAAAGAATCAGTAATTTCTTGTTATGGCAAATTGCTTATGCTGAATTATATTTCACCAGTATTTTATGGCCCGATTTTAAAAAGCATGATTTATATACCGCTTTGATAGACTATCAAAATAGAGAACGACGATTTGGAAAAACAAGTGAACAACTTAGCTAATAACACGCTTTTGAAAACAATTACTAATACTCTTTTCAGTGCCTTTTTTCTTTTATTATCCCTTGCTTCAACGGCGCAGGAAAATCCATATAATTCAGGTCAAAATTACACTATAGCAGAAATCGTCGTCACAGGCGATACGAATTTCAGCGAAGCTACAATTATCACGTACTCAGGCTTAAGAAAAGGTGAGGTTATCGCCATCCCTGGAGAGCGTATTAGTGAAGCACTTAAAAAACTTTGGGGATCCAATCTTTTTAGCAACATCGATATTTTCCTTACCAAGACAGAAGGCGACATGGCTTATTTAGAAATCAGCCTTCAAGATTTGCCTGAACTGAATGAGCTGGCCATTAAAGGGGTCAAAAAAGGTAAAAAAGAGGCTATTATTAAGGATAATAAGTTAACCAAAGGTGTAAAAGTCACTGAAAACCTCATAACGACGACCAAAAATTACCTTACCAATAAATATAGAAAAGAAGGTTTTTACAATACCAAAGTTACGGTAACTACCGTTCCTGTGGTGGATTCTATTGAAAAAACTAGGGTTAACATGGTCGTGAACATAGAGAAAAACGACAAAGTAAAAATTAGTCATATAACATTTTCTGGGAATGAAAAACTAAGCGACAAGAAGCTTAGAAAGGCCATGAAAAAAACCAAGCAAAAAAACCCAGTACGCTTCTTAAAACGTTCCAAATACGTAAAAGCGGACTACAAGGAAGACTTGGTTAGTGTTATTAATAAATACAAAGAAAACGGCTATAGAGATGCCCGTATCATTTCTGACTCTATCTATAGTGTCTCTGATGGCATGATTGCCATTGACATTAAAGTTGAAGAAGGTGAAAAATACACCTTTGGTAAAATTGCATTTGTTGGAAATACAAAATTTTCTGATCAATATTTGGCATCAATCTTAGGTATTAAAGAAGGAGACACTTATAATGGTGTCGAATTAAAAAAGAGAATTGCAGACGATTCAAGGCCAGATGCACAGGACATATCGACGCTTTACCAAGATAGCGGCTATTTATTCTCAACCATCAATCCCGTTGAAGTCAGTGCCGAGGGTAATGTTATTGATATGGAAATCCGCATTTCAGAAGGAAAACAAGCCTACTTTAATAACGTATCTGTCGTTGGAAATGATAAAACCAATGACCGCGTTATCTATAGAGAATTACGAACACGACCAGGTCAGCTTTATAGCAAAACGGCGGTAGTAAGAACAGTGAGAGAACTTGGACAATTAGGTTTCTTTGATGCTCAACAATTGAGTCCAAATTTCAAAAATGCTGATCCTAATGAAGGGACTTTGGATATGGAATATTCCGTCGTTGAAAAAGGTTCTAGCCAAATTGAATTACAAGGTGGTTACGGTGGTGGCGGTTTTATTGGAACCCTTGGTCTATCCTTCAACAACTTTGCAATTAAAGATATTTTTAAAGGAGAAGCTTACAAACCTGTACCAACAGGTGATGGTCAAAGTTTAGCTTTACGTTTACAGGCAAGTCGTTTTTATCAAACCTATAGTTTTTCATTTACAGAACCATGGATGGGTGGAAAACGTCCAATCCAGTTCTCAACCTCATTATCACATACCAGACAATTCTTGTACAATCCAATGACCAGAGATGCGGACAAAAGTAAGCGTTTCAACATTTCTGGGATTACTGTTGGACTTGCAAAACGTTTAACACAGCCTGATGATTACTTTATGCTATCCCAAGCGGTAAGTTTCCAGCATTATGATTTACAGAATTATAATACTGGTCTCTTTACTTTTGGTAATGGCTATTCTAACAACTTGGCGTACACCATTGGATTGAGCAGAAACAACACCTATACCGATCCTGTTTTCCCAACAGGAGGCTCTAGCTTTGCTGTCACCGCAAAATTCACTCCTCCGTATTCATTGCTGAACAATGTTGACTATACAGCTTTAAAAGAGGAAAGAGCAGCATTGAGACCCAATGATCAAAATGATGATTATGCACGTATGGGAGAAATCGATCAGGAGCGTTACAAATGGTTGGAGTTTTATAAAGTTAAATTCAAAGGCGATTGGTACACCAACGTGGTTGCAAACAAATTAATCCTTAAATCGGCTTTTGAGTTTGGTTTCCTTGGCGCTTACAATCAAGATAGAGGTGTTATTCCTTTTGAGCGTTTCTTTGTTGGAGGAGATGGTTTAGGCAACTATTCATTAGACGGTAGAGAATCGATAGCCTTGAGAGGTTATCCAAACCAATCCTTGTCTTCGCAAGATGGTGGAACGATTTACAATAAATTTTCAGTAGAACTTCGTTACCCAATTACCTTAGGCGCACAAGCAAAAATATTCGCTTTAGGATTTATAGAAGGTGGTAATTCATTTGATAGTTTCAAGAACTACAACCCATTTGATCTCAAACGTTCAGCGGGTGTCGGATTACGTATTTTCATGCCAGCATTTGGATTGTTAGGTATTGACTTCGGTAATGGTTTTGATGCCTTACCTGGACAAACCAAGAAAAATGGTTGGGAAACACACTTTATTATTGGACAGCAATTTTAAGTTTGGCACGGTATTTTCTTATCATCCTTTGACGATTTAATACGAGTGTTAAAATTTTTTAGAATATATTTCGTTAATTTGAAATATATTGCGCTGATCGGACAGAATCGTTAAGTTTATCTGTCATTTTTAGAATTTATAGCGTGACTCATAAATGATAAAATACAAACAGATGAAACATAAAGTTCTTTATTTATTGACAGTCATAAGTCTTTGGAGCTTTACTTCAATCGCACAGCAACAGCGTGGCGTTAGAATAGGTTACATTGACACCGAATATATTTTGCAAAATGTTCCGGAATACCAAGAAGCCTCAGCGCAATTAGAAACTAAAGTCGTGCAATGGAAGACGGAAGTGGATCAGCGATTAGCCGCATTGGATCAAAAAAAAGAACAACTCAACAATGAACGTGTACTTTTGACCAAGGAACTTTACGATGAACGTTACGAGGACCTCAGCTTTGAAGAAAAGGAAATTTTGGACTATCAACAAAATCGTTTCGGGCCAAATGGCGATTTGATGATTCAAAAACAACAGTTGATTCAGCCTATTCAGGATCAGATTTTTGCAGCGGTTCAAGAAATTGCAGACAGCAAACAATATGATTTTATCTTTGACAAATCGGCTGATGTGGTCATGTTATTTGCAGCAGAACGATTTGATATTAGTGAATTGGTTTTAAGAAGTATCACCAGATCCTCAAAACGAACACAA
Organism: Gelidibacter sp.; assembly: GCF_039916245.1. Lineage (GTDB taxonomy): Bacteria > Bacteroidota > Bacteroidia > Flavobacteriales > Flavobacteriaceae > Gelidibacter. The sequence goes on along the minus strand of NZ_JBDSLS010000004.1, from coordinate 40,960 downwards.
GCGCAAACCAAATCAGAACGCAGGGCGGCTTCACAAGAAGATGTTGTACCTGTAATCAACAAAGAATTGGATGCCCGCGAACAAGCTGCAGAAGAAAAAAAGAATGAACGCCTATCAGCTGCTGATGAAAGAAGAGCAGAACAACAAGCGACCAGAGATTCTTTAAAATCTGCCGTCGATGCCCGACGACAAAAAATATTGGACGATCGCGCAAAAGCAAAGGCGGAAAGAGATAACAACAATCCTCAGGATAGTACATCAATTAAGATTGAGGAAAAAGGCAAAACTGCTGTAGATAGTTCTAAAAAGACCCCAGCGCAAATTGCTGAAGAAAAGAAACAACAACAAATTACCGATCGTGTAGAGCGACAAAAAGCACTTGACGAACGCAGAAAGAAAATATTAGAAGATCGCAAAAAAGCAAAGGATGAACGGGAAACTGAAAAAACAAAAAAGGATACCATTCCAGAAAATAATAACTAGAAACAATTAATAATTATAACACGTAATACTATTTTAAAAATGAAACAATTTAAGACCCTTTTATTTGCAGGATTACTTTTTATTGGAGCGACGAGCTTCTCTAATGCACAAAGTAAAATTGCTCATATCAACACGCAAGAGCTTATCAAAGCGATGCCAGCAATGAAAAGTGCTCAATCAGAGTTAGAAAAATTGCAAAAAACCTATGAGACGGAAATTCAAACTATGGCTACTGAACTTCAAAATAAAATGAAGCAATACCAAGCTGAAGTTGAGAGTAAGACTGATGAAGAAAATGCAAAAAGATCTCAAGAAGTTCAAGGTATGCAACAAAGTATTCGTGAGTACCAACAAACTGCTCAACAAGATCTTCAAAAGAAAGAATTTGACTTGTTAAAGCCAATTACAGACAAAGCTGAAGCAGCGATCAAAAAAGTTGCAAAAGCACAAGGTTTTCAATATGTATTGGATTCTTCTCCAGGTTCAGGTGTAATTTTAGCTGAAGGAACAGACCTTATGGCTCCAGTTAAGAAAGATTTAGGATTCTAGAATTATTTTAGAATAACAGTAAAATTTTATATAGAAAGCCACTTTTAACGAGTGGCTTTTCTATTTTTGTGACAGTTTATTTGAGTACTTATTAAGAAAGGTTAAGTTTACTAAACTATTTTCCAACCGATCACAAAACAACTCTTTTATCTTATGTCTAAAAATGAAATGGTCTTAAATCCATATTAATGAGCATTCAACCGATTGGCATCTTCGATTCTGGCATTGGCGGCACTTCTATTTTTAAGGAGATAAAAGCCTTGCTTCCACATGAACATACCATCTACCTGGCGGATAGTTTTAATGCGCCCTACGGCAATAAGTCGAAGGAAGAAATCATTGCTTTAAGCATCAAAAACACCGAATTGCTCATAGCAAAAGATTGTAAGCTTATTGTCGTCGCTTGTAATACCGCAACAACCAACGCCATCAAAACTTTAAGAGATACTTATGACCTTCCGTTTATAGGAATCGAACCTGCCATTAAACCAGCCGCATTAAGCACGCAAACCAAGGCCATTGGCATTTTGGCTACCAAAGGCACACTCACAAGTGAATTATTTCATAAAACCACGGATTTATATAGCCATGGAATCCAAGTTATCGAACAGGTTGGCGAAGGTATAGTGACACTCATTGAAGATGGTAGAACGAATAGCGAAGAGATGAAAATCTTATTGCAAACCTACCTCAAACCGATGCTTGATGCGAATATTGATTACTTGGTTTTAGGCTGCACACACTACCCTTATCTTATCCCACTCCTATTGGATATGCTCCCAAACCATGTCAAAATCATTGATTCTGGCGAAGCAGTCGCCCGACAAACCAAATCAGTTTTAGAACTGCATCAATTATTGAATAAACAAACCTCAACTGCGATCAATCAATTTTACACGAATGGGAATGTCGATGTTTTGAAAGACATTTTAGATGAAAACTATAACGTTGATTATTTGAGATTTTAATCATTTCCTCATAATCTCGTGGCTCTCGGAAAAAAGATTGATGTTAACGGTTGCTGAGCCTGTCCAAGCACTTTATTCTTCTTTAAACCAGCCTGAATACATCACATAATTTTCCGCAATGCGATGGATTTCCCCTGAAATCAATTCCTGGCTGATATCCTTTACTTTTTTCGCTGGGATACCGGCGTAAATGCTTCCAGATTGAACTCTTGTGTTTTTGGTGACCACAGCACCTGCGGCAATAATACTATTACTTTCCACCACACAATCGTCCATCACGATACTGCCCATCCCAATCAACACATTGTCGTGAATAGTACAGCCATGCACAATCGCATTATGCCCAATAGAAACGTTATTCCCAATAGTTGTCGGCGAGGTTAAATAGGTGGCGTGAATGACAGCACCATCCTGGATATTAACCTTGTTCCCCATTTTGATATAATTCACATCGCCTCTAATCACGGCGTTAAACCAAATGCTGCATTGTGTGCCGATGGTAACTTCCCCAACGATGGTAGCATTTTCTGCGATATAGCAGTCGTCTGCTATTTGTGGATATTTTCCCTTTACTGATTTTATGATTGGCATTTGTTGCAGTTTCTAGTTTAAGGTTTCTTGTTTCAAGGTAAAAACCGATATATTTAACAAAAATAGACATTTAAAATTGAGATTATCTTCAATCAGTTAATGATTTCAGGTCTTCACAGAAGTAAGGTTTCTTGTTGGTATTCAAATAAATCTTGGGGTAATTATCATCGCAGCAACAAAATAAGTTGCCAACGTCTTGGAAAACGCCATGCTCAATGCTATTAACGAAGACAAAGAGAAACGAACTACTTGAGATTGAGGTTTCATGCACTCAAAGATTATTTTATAGATTCCACCAAAAAAGCTTCGATGCGCTATTGAGGTCTTTTTGTTTTAGTTAATGGCCGGACAAACACAATCAAAGTGCATTTTCCTACAATTAAAATTATAACCAAGCGTCAATTGATGGAAGCCGCCATTATTAAAAACTACCGAGTTAGCTTGATAAGAATACGTATAGGCAAAGACAAGGTTTTTATAATCAACACCCACAAACGGTGTGAAATATTGCAGTTTTTGACTGCTTACGCCAGCATTATTTGCAAATTCAGCGCCATCCAAACTTCTTCTATAGGAGATACCACCCCATAATTTCCCAAAGTCCATATCTTTATAAACCTTTCCATTGATATCAATAGAAGATTCCTTGGTACCGTCGCGGTATAAAAACAAAAGTGAAGGTTCATAGCTCCACTCACTGCCGAATTTCCTAAAAACATTTCCGGCACTAAAGAGGAAGGTTCTTAAGTTATCAAACTTAAAAATACCGTTGGCATTGGCATTGACGCCATCATTATTCAACACATTTTTAACTGTCGCATGCGCGTAAAAATTAATTAGATGGTAAGAGAATCCGAAATCGATATTGAAATTTGTAGCACTTTGCTGCACGCCTGAAATCAAAGGATCATAGCCCTCATAAACAAAAGTCGTTTCATCTAATTTATACTGAATGGCGCCGGCACTAATTCCGAAAGACAACATATTCAAATCGATCTCATTACGTGAAAACATTATGTGATGGGCATAGGTAAGATAAGCTCCTGTTTGAGAATGGTATCCGTTTTTATCATTATATACAATGGCTCCCACCGCAGACGGGGAATCGCCAATACGGCTATTAATACTAAAGGTTTGCAATGCCGGCGCATTATCCTGACCAAACCATTGCTTACGTGCCGTTAATCTTAACTTGGCACAATTTGCAACGCCCGCCATTGAAGGGTGAATCAAATAATAATTATCCGTTAAGTAATCAGAGTAAATCGGCAATCCTTCTTGAGCTTCGCTAAACTGTGCAATCACAACGGTAAATGCTACTATACAAAACTTTTTAAATGTCATACTCTTTTGTCTTTTCAATGGAATCTGGGCTTCCCGATTTGTTTGAGCAGCTTTATAAATCTTTCAAATATATAAATTTTTTAAGCGCCTTCATGGAAATAGCTTCACAATGTTCTGTGAATCCCTGTCTGTATTTCTACTAACTATGAAGTCTTTATGGCGGTTTAGGATACTTTTATATGGTCATGAAATGTTAGTTCTTAATGCACCTAAAAGCATGGTTCTTCCCAATTTTATATCCAAACCATATACCTAAGACAATTAAAAACCTATGATGATAACATGATCATAAAAAAGTGTTCCACTCTTTAATTACCATATTGAACTATTCATTGATCGCCATATAAATGCCTTAAAATTATTGCTTTCCAACCAAGTTCACGTGATTAACATCCCGCTTGAAAAAGTCTTTTTTACTCTTTTGTTTTCTTATTTTTGCATAAAGAAAAGAACCTATGGAAAAGATCACAATTACAATACTTGCCACGAGCAATCCAGCTATATTAAAGTTTCAGGCGGACCAGTTTTTAACGAATCACGAAAGCTTTGAATTTCATAATATTGATGAAGCCAAAGCCTCGCCTTTGGCACAGCAGTTATTTTATCTACCGTTTATAAAAAAAGTATATATCTCTGGAAATTTCATCGCCTTAGAACGTTATGATATTGTTGAATGGGAAGATGTACAAGATGTGGTTGCCGAACAAATTGAAGACTATATCAACGACGGAAATCTGGTGGTTACCGAAAATAAAGTCGTTAAGAAAGTACCTTCTACAGTTTATGCTGAAAGCACCCCGAATCCGTCAGTATTAAAATTTGTAGCCAATAAGAAATTAGTCGCTACCACTTATGAGTTCGTTTCTGTTGAAGACGCTAAATACTCGCCGTTGGCTTCAGAATTGTTCCATTTGCCGTTTGTTAAAAGTGTGTTTCTTGATGAGAACTTTATCTCCATTACAAAACATGACGTGGCAGATTGGAGTGAGATCACGACGCCATTAAGAGAGTTTCTCCAGAATTTCATTGACAGTGAAAAAGACATAATTCTGGCGGATGCTCCAAAAGCACTTAAAAAGACTGAAAGTCATATGGAGGCGAAATTTGAAAATTACGATGACGTCTCAAAAGAAATCATCAGTATTCTTGAAGAATATGTAAAACCTGCGGTGGCCAGCGACGGCGGGAATATTGAGTTCAGATCTTATGACCCAGAAACCAAAGAAGTGAAGGTCGTTTTGCAAGGTGCTTGTAGCGGCTGTCCGTCATCAACCTATACTTTGAAGAATGGTATTGAGAATATGCTTAAGGAAATGCTTAAGGGTAAAGTACTTACAGTAGAGGCCATAAATGGTTAATTTTTAATTTTTTATTCCTACCTTTAAAGGTATTAGTAAATTATTAATTTAAAAAACCGATAAATATGGCAGTATTAAAAGTTATTGAAATATTAGCAAACTCAGATAAAAGCTGGGAAGACGCTGCAAGACAGGCAGTAAAACACGCTTCAGAAACGGTTAAAAACATTAAGTCTGTTTATGTAAAAGATCAGAGTGCGACCGTTAAAAACGGCGAAATCGCACAATTCAGGGTTACTCTGAAAGTAACCTTCGAAGTCCACTAAATTATAGAATAGCGCTTTAACAAGCGCTATTTTTCAACTATGACTGTCCTCACTTTAGTTCTCGTAAGCCTTGTTGCGCTTAGCCATTTTTATTTTCTCATTTTAGAAATGTTTTTATGGACAACGCCCAAAGGCATCAAAACGTTTGGACTTAAATCAAAAGTATTTGCTGAAGACACCAAAGTATTAGCTGCCAATCAAGGCTTATATAATGGTTTTTTGGCTGCTGGCTTAGTGTTATCAATGATTATGAAGGCCCACCCATTTATAGCTTTCTTTTTAATTTGTGTTATTGTTGCTGGTCTCTATGGCGCCTTTTCAACCAAAAAAATCAAACTTTTCTATATACAATCGGTTCCTGCACTTATTGCTTTAGCTTCCTTAATGTTTTCTTAAAACCGTCTTCATATTACCTAGTCCTCATGATTATCAATAACTTTGTAAATAAGCATAAAATATAAATTGATATATGGAATTACAACAATGGACTGACAGGGGTTACGAACTAATTATGGTATTTGGGCCAAAAATTTTGGCGGCAATTATAATATGGATTGTAGGCTCATGGGTTATAAAATTACTATTAAAGGGTGTCAGAAAAACAATGGAAAGAGGCCGTTATGACCTCAGCCTCAAAAAATTCCTGCTCAATCTTATTAACTGGATACTCAAAGTTGTTCTTGTTGTAGTGGTTCTTAATACAGTTGGCATTGGAGGAGCCTCCTTCGCTGCCATTTTAGCTGCTGCAGGTTTAGCTGTTGGATTGGCGCTACAAGGCTCCTTGGCGAATTTTGCGGGCGGTGTCCTGCTTATGATATTTAAACCTATTAAAGTGGGCGATTATATTGAGGCCCAAGGTCAAGCAGGTTCTGTAAAGGAAATTCAAATATTTACAACCAAGTTAACATCTTCTGATAACAAAGAAATTATTATCCCTAACGGAAAATTGTCCAATGACAATATCGTGAATTATTCGGCGATGGAATTACGCCGTGTAGATATGGTTTTTGGCGTAGGTTACGATTCTGACATTAAAAAGGTTCGAGATTTGTTGTTGACGGGACTCACCTCACATCCTTTGGTATTGAAAGAACCGGCACCGTTGGTTAGACTGGCCAAACTGAATGATAGTTCTTTGGATTTCAATGTCAGACCTTGGGTTAAAAACGCAAATTACTGGGCTGTTTATTATGACATTCTGGAAAGCACCAAACAAGCATTGGATGCTGCTGGTATTGACATTCCTTATCCACATCAAGTGGAAATCCATAAAGAAGGCTAAGCTTTTGGTTTAGTTCCGATAAAATCCTTTAAATAAAAAGGTTCAAAATAAGCGACATCTTCCAGGTCGCTTATTTTGTATTTATCCTCTGCAAATTTGCCCATTTCGTTTGCCGATGGCAATTTGTTTTCCACAAATACGGCATTAGGGTGCGTTATGATTTGCTTTGTTTTTTCAACGCCATTGCCAATAAAATAGACTTTGCCTGCTTCAAGAAACTCCTTAAAGCTGTGTTCATCTAATATTTGAGCTTCAATAGCCCTAACCTGCTTATAATCCTTATCGTACACCGATGCATAAACTTCCAGACGCCGTGCATCAAGCATAGGCACAATACATCCAGAGTCGATAGTTAACTGATGTGCCAATGCCTCTAAAGTATCTACAGAAATCAAAGGCTTATTCAAGGCAAAACACAAGCCCTTTGCGGCAGAAACGCCAATGCGCAAACCCGTATATGATCCAGGGCCTTTGCTTACGGCTATTGCGTCAATATCCTGAGGGTTCAAATTGGCTTCTTTAAAAACTGCATCGATAAATAGATGCAGGGATTCGGCATGTGAATAATTGGAATTGTAATCTTCCTTTAAAACCAAAGTCTCTCCTTCTTTAGAAAGAGAGACGGAACAATTGGTTGTTGCGGTTTCAATATTAAGTATATAGGCCACTTTTAAATATTTTTAAGAGCTATTTCTTTTTAGCTTCCTCAGCTTTTTTTACTTCTATCTTATCTCCTGGATTCAATGTTTTGGAGACGACATTGTAAGGACCTGTGATGATCACATCCCCTGCTTTTAAACCAGACAATATTTCGATATTGGTGTCATCTTGAATCCCAGTTTTTACCACTCTCAATTTGGCTTCATCATTGTTTTTGACAAATACACACTCAAACTTTTCTTCATTTTGAACTTTTTGAGGCGTTTCTTCTTTGCCAATATCTTTTTTATCGTAAGATTTTTTAACTGAAGACGTATCAGTTTTGATCACAATGGCACTTATCGGAACACTCACAACATCTTTTCGTTTATTGGTAATGATGTCCACAGTTGCGGTCATCCCAGGACGGAATGGGGAATAATTTTCGCCCTTGCCTTCCATCAAATCTTGATAAGACTCTTTAAGAATACTCACTTTTACCTTAAAGTTGGTAACCTGATCGGCCGTAAGCGCACTCGCCGCCGAATTGGCAATCGCGGTCACTACGCCCTTAAATTCCTTTTTAAGATAGGCATCCACTTCAACAATGGCAGCATCTCCAATATGAACTTTGACAATATCGTTTTCATTGACATCAATTTCAACTTCCATATTGTTCAAATTGGCCACTCTCAAAATTTCAGTACCAGCCATTTGTTGGGTTCCAACCACGCGTTCTCCAAGTTCCACATCTAATTTAGAAATGGTACCGCTCATCGGTGCGTAAATGGTGGTTCTGTTTAAATTATCTTTAGCTTCATTTACCGAGGCTCCAGCACTCTGTACGTTATAATAAGCCGACTGTTGACTTGCCTTTGCAATTTCATATCCAGAAACCGCTTTATCCCATTCTGATTTTGAAATAATTCCTTTTTCAAAAAGCTGCTTGTTACGATCATAGCTTAATTTAGCTTCTCTTAAGGAAGCTTCTGCCTGTTCCAAACCTGCCTTTATATTTTGATACGTTGCTTGACTTCTGTTTACTGCCGATTGAATAAGGTCAGGATTGACTCTTACCAACAAATCTCCTTTATTAACCTGTTGCCCTTCCTTAAACGGCAATTCAATAATTTCTCCGGAGACTTCACTCGAAATTTTCACTTCGACTTCTGGTTGAATTTTTCCAGTCGCAGAAACTTTTTCAACAATATCCATCAACATCACTTTCTGGGTTTCAACCTCCTTAAAGTTACCTGTTTTCCCAAACCAGCCCGCTTTTTTCCCTACAAGGAGCACTAAGATTAGGACGACTATGGTTGATATTAGGATAATTAGTGTTTTTTTTCTCATGTTGGTTCATTAATTAAAATTGGTGATAGGAATTCCAAAATAAAACTCCAATACTTTAAGTTTAAAGATATAATCATATTTAGCGCGAAGTACGTCACTTTGTGCAGATTCAAACTGATTTTGAGATTGACTAAAATCAAATGCATTTAAAAGGCCAACATTATAACGTTCTTTGGAATAGTTAAAAGCTTCTTGTCTTGCTGCCAGCGTTTTTTGGGATGCCTGGTATGCTTTTAAAGCTCCTTTTGCATCATTATAAGCCTGATAAACGGCGGTTTCCAAATCGAGGTTAGCTTGTTTCAATTGAAGTTTCGAACGCTCAAGATTAACTTTATTTCGACCCACATTATTACTTGCGGCCCAACCATTAAAGATTGGAATATTCAATTGCAATCCAAAATTATGTCTTTTATTATCTGACATTTGCATGCTAAAATCTGGCGTAGGAAACAATTCTGATGTAAAATAATTCGAACTAAAACTATAAAAGCCAGCGATCGTCGGCTGTAATGCACCCTTTGCTATTTTTACATCATATGCCGCCAATTCTGAATTAGCTTCAGCAATTTTTATTTCATAACGCGTTTCTTTAGCGGTCGCTATAATAGCATTTGGAGATTGTTTCAATATATCTGGTTCAGGCGCTATATAATCGATATCAGCGGTATCAAAGTTTTGATAATCTTCAATTAAAAGAATTTGTGCCAAAGTAATTTTTGAAAGTTGAATGGCATTTTCGGCATTCACTATTTGTTGCTCTTGGGAAGCAAGGGTAGCTTGAACCTCCAACAAATCCCCTTTAGGCAAAGAACCAGCATCTACAAGATCTTGGGTGCGGTTTAACTGTTGTTCACTGATAGCTTGCTGAGCTTCTAATACTTTTAAACTTTCCTTATTGAACAATATCTGTAAAAAAGAATTGGCAACCAAAAGAGAAATATCATCCTTCATTTTGTCCAATTGATATTGCCTTGCTACAATTTCTAAATTGGAACGATAGAGTTGGTTCAAATTTCTTAATCCATCATATAAAGTAATATTAGAACTGATGCCTCCGGATAAGGTTTTTGAAGTGGCCGTAACGGCACTAAATGTAATAGGATCTTGGGAAAGTCCAATGTTCCAACCGTAGGACGTAGATGCACTTAATGACGGCAAAAAATTACCGATGGCATCTTTTTTACCAATTTGTGCAACTTTGATATCTAACTCCGATTGTTTAACCGAAATATTGTTTTCTAAAGCATAGGCCACACATTCGCTCAGCGTCCATTTCTTTACTTGTGCTTGTGAGGTTAATGCTAGAAAGGCGAAAATTATAAGGATTGGTTTTTTCATAATTAAAATATAAGTCTATGAATCATTTGAAGTGTTACACTTAAAATAAATTATTTCTTTTTAGCATAGTCTGGAATGCCTTGTACCTGATTCCAAACTTTTATTTTATCTGATTTATTAATACCGCCTTTCACTTGAACAAAAATCCCATCACTGATTCCCAACTGCACATCGCGACGTTCAAATTTTTGATCGCCGACCATCACTTCAACAAAAGGCTTCTGGGTTTGCGGATCAAATTGTACCAAAGCTTCCTTAATGGCCAATACGTTTTCTGCTTTATCCAAAATGATGGACGCATTCGCACTTAATCCCGCTCTGATAAATGTAGAATCAATAGATTTCAGGGTTCCTTTAATGGCAAATTGAATCGCACCATTTTCTGCAACACCTTTTGGTGCGATATAATCCAATACGGCATCAAATTTTTTATCTTCAATGGCACCAATGGTAATTTCAAGCGGCAGACCTTCTTTGATTTTGCCCACTTCACTTTCATCAACCTTCCCTTCAAAAATCATTTTTTTAACATCGGCCAAAGAAGCAATGGATGTTCCTTCATTAAAGTTATTAGCCTCAATGACCTGGTTTCCTGCTTTTACCGGCACGTCCAAAACCATTCCTGAAACCGTAGCTCTTACTTGTGTCTGTGCAATATTTCCCAAGCCACTCGTCGTACCTGTTTTGACGATATCATAATTTTGACGTGAAGAAGCCAAGCTTATTTCAGCCTGTTCAACGCTTTGCTTGGTTTGCAAATAGGTGTTTTTGATGGTTTCAAATTCGTTGGAAGAAATCACCCCTTTCTCAAATAAGGCTTTTTGACGGTCGTAATTGGTTTGTTGCGTTTGCAAATTAATTTTCGCGGTTTGCAACGCCGTCTGACTTGAAGAAATTGAACTTTGAGCACTCGCTAAGGAAGACACATTAGGAATGACGCGAATTTGAGCAATAAGATCTCCTGATTTGATATATTCTCCTGCCAAAATAAACACTTCTTCAATGACCCCCGAAATATTAGATTTAATCAGCACTTCATCTTTTGGAACGATATTTCCCGTGGCTACTGTTTTCACAACAATCGTTTGTTCAATTGGAGTTTCGGTGGTGTAAACAACAGGATCTTGCTGATTTTTTTGATACAAATAAATTAAGGCGATTGCAAACATTGCAACGATAAGTCCTAGGATAATGACTGTTTTTGTTCTTTTCATTTGGTGGTTGTTATTGTTTTTTAATGGTCAAATGTTTACACCTTAACAATGATTTGAAATAATAACTCTAAATCGTAAGCGGTGGTTCATTTGGTGGTTGTTATTGTTTTTTAATGGTCAAATGTTAACACCTTAACAATGATTTGAAATAATAACTCTAGATCGTAACCGGTGGTTCATTGATAATTCTTATTGTTTTTTAATGGTCAAATGTTTACACCTTAACGAAAAGTTGAAATTAAAACTCTAAATCGTAAGAGATGGTTCATTTGATGATGTTATGATAATTATTCTATTCTTAAAGCGTCCACAGGCTTCATTTTTGTGGCACTATTAGCGGGAATCAAACCTGCCAACAGGCCAGATACCACCAATATAAAAAGAGCTATAAAAACGACGGACATACTGACACTTGGGTTGGCAAAATTTTCTACAGGACCACTCATATCCAAAGCATAATTAAGTCCCCAAATCACAGCGGCGGCAAATGTAATACCTACCATTCCTGATAAAATAGTCAAGATTAAACTTTCTTGTAAAATCTGTGATTTAATCATCCAAGGCGAAGCTCCTAACGCTCTCCTTACGCCAATTTCTTTGGTACGTTCCTTGACGACAATGAGCATAATATTACTAATCCCTATGATTCCAGACATTAATACTAAAGCACCCACGAAATAGCCTACCAATCCCAAAATTGAGAATAGGCCATTCACACGACCAAAAGCTTCGGCCAAATCAAAGTTACCTATGGCGCGTTCATCATCCGGAGCCACCTTGCGTCGGCTTTTTAAGGTTTCTAAAATTTGGGGTTTGAGTGTGGTAATATTTGTTCCATCGACTGCCGTTACCGCCAACCATCCGACATTATCAGCAAAATTGAAGGCTTGTCCAAAAGTGGTAAAGGGCACGAAAATAGTATTGGCATCTTCCTCTTTATCACCTTGGCTATTACTCACTTTAAAAGTGCCTATAACCATGAAATTAACCCCGTTGATTTTGATGTAAGTCCCTAAGGCGTCTTCTCCCTTATCATAAAGTCCTTTTACAACGCCCGTTCCAATTACACAAACTTTCCGATTGGAATTGATATCGGAATAGCTCACAAAACGACCTTCCAGCATATCCATGGGCTGTTGCTTTATAAATTCAGGATAATCGCCATTGACTTGATAAGCACCAGTTTTTGTACCTCTAACCACATTATTCGCACCACTATAACCACCCAATTGGTTACGAGGGGATACATATTTAAGTTGTGGAAATTCATTTTTTAAGGCAGCCACATCGTCCAATTTAAAATTGAACCGTCGCCCCTTGGGAAGTCCTTTATAGGGTTTTGAAGTTTGTTGTGTCCAAATGAACATGGAATTGGTCGCGAAATTGCCAAAACCAGAAGTTACGCCATTTTTCAGTCCGTTGGTCAAGGCCAGCAAAAGCACCAAGATGGTAATCCCCCAAAACACGCCAAACACCGTCAAAAAAGTTCTAAACTTATTTGCATTTAAGGCTTCCAATATTTCGTCCCAACGGTCTCTGCTAAACATCTTATTCGTCTCTTAGTGCTACAATAGGTTTAATTTTGGCTGCGCGATAGGCGGGTACAAATCCTGCAATCGCACCTGCAAACACTAAAACAAATACCGTGGTCAATGCGGTATTAAAATCCACTTGCGGATGTTTAATAAAATCACTTTCGATGTGCGGCCCTACAAGTTCCAAAAGTCCTAGGCCAGCAACTAGCCCGAACAGTCCCGAAAACATGGTTACAAAAACAGATTCCTGTAAAATCATGGCAACAATGGACATCGGTTCGGCACCCAAAGCTTTACGAATACCAATCTCTTTGGTGCGTTCCTTCACAATGATGAGCATAATATTACCAACACCAACCACTCCGGCAATGATGGTTCCAATTCCAACAAACCAGAACACAGCTTTGATGGTTTCCACCAAAGAATAAATTTTCCGCGCTTCTTCCAGCGTATTATTGACATTAATGGCACTAACATCATCAGGAGCGATGATGTGTCTTTCCTTGAGATCATTTTCAATACCCATCGAAATTTGTTCTGAAAGTTTCACGGCATCATCAAAGTTATCTGACATCTTAACCGTATAGGTCATATTCCGGATATCATTCCCGCCATTAAAAGCCTTTTGAGCAGTCGTAATAGGCATCATGACTTTACTTTCGTCACGCTCTCCTCCTGGATCGAAAAAGACACCGATCACTTTAAAATTAATCCCATATAAGGAAATATCCTTACCAATAGGATCTTGTCCTTTAAATAAATCTTGGCTTACTTTATTTCCAATAACCGCCACTTTTTTAGAACCCATCACATCAGAATGATTTAAAAACCGTCCTTGACTGATATCGGCGTTTTCAATAAATTGGTTGTCTGGCATGACGCCTTGGATTCTATAGTTCCCGGATTCATTTTTATAATTGACCAATCCACCCCAGATGGTATAGAACGCGGACTTATATTCGATATCGTCGTTGTACTTATCAGCAATGGTATTGAAATCATTGTTTTTAAGCTGAATACGCCTTCCCGGATTTAAGCCTTTAAATTCCTTGGTAGTCAAACCTGTCCAGATGGAGATGCTATTAGCAGCGTCTTTTTCAAATTGGGAAGTCACCCCGTTTTGGATTCCTGAACTGAAACCAAGAAGAATGACTAAAATAAAAATTCCTGATGCGACGGAAAGACCGGTTAGAAATGTGCGGAGTTTATTTTTACTTAAGGTCTCAAAAATTTCCTGCCAACGTTCAATTTCAAACATACTGAGGCGCTCTAATTTGTTGGACTAATTTATCATCAATGATCAGCCCATCTTTCAAATTGACAATACGTTTGGTCATATTGGCGATATCAGGTTCGTGCGTGACGATCAAAATGGTTTTTCCTTCGTCATTAATGCCTTGAATGAGTTCCATAACTTCATGAGAGGTTTTGGTATCCAAAGCTCCCGTAGGCTCATCGGCCAATAAAACTTTTGGATCACTGGCCAAAGCTCTCGCGATTGCAACCCGTTGTTTTTGTCCGCCAGATAATTCATTGGGCAAATGGTGAGACCAGGGCGCCAATCCAACTTTGTCCAGATAATGCATGGCTTTTTCCACCCGTTCCTTACGTGGAACACCTTGATAATACAGGGGCAGCGCGACATTATCTAAAGCTGATTTATAATTGATGAGATTAAAGGATTGAAAGATGAATCCTAAAAATTTATTTCTGTAGTTGGCCGCGATTTTCTCATTGAGGTTTTTAATGGGAACATTATCGAGCGTGTAAGAGCCTTCATCAGCTTCATCCAACATACCCAAAACATTCAGAAGCGTCGATTTACCTGAACCAGAAGAGCCCATGATGGATACCAGTTCCCCTTCCTTTACTTCAAAATTAATCCCTTTTAACACATGAAGAGAATTATTTCCCATGTGATAGGATTTGTGTAAATCTTTAATTTGGATCATGTTCAGTCGCTTAGTGTTGCAATGTTACACAAATCGATGCTCGATTTATATTAACGAATTGTTAAGACTTATCTTAAACAATCTCTATTTAGACTGATAAAAGCAAAAAATGTTACAGAAAACTGTATTTATATTTCTTTCTTTTTACTGAACCGCGTGTAAATTGCAATTCCAATTCCTGCAATAAGAACATACGGAATGATCATGAGGTAGACGATACCATCGTTAACACCTTTTGCCGTCGATTGGCCTTCTTCACTTTCCAAAACCGCGCGACACATGGCACATTGCGCATTGGTGGTGACAAAAGTGAATAAAGTAAAAACGATAAAAAGAACTCTGTGTTTCATTTTAGACATAATAAGGGGAAATCATAATATAAATAATCACTCCAGATACGGCCACATATAGCCATAATGGAAATGTGATTCTTGCGATTTTTTTATGACGTTCATAATTTTTAGTGATCGCGCGCACATAGGTAATCAGCACGAAAGGAATGATGATGATGGATAAGAGGATATGTGTTATCAGAATGAAGAAATACACATATCTCATAGTTCCTTCGCCGCCGTAAGATGTAGAATCACTGGTCATGTGATAAGCCACATACATCATCAAAAACAAAACCGAACAACCAATTGCAGTCGTCATTAAGGTTTTGTGTAGTTCTATATTCTTGTTTTTTACGGCTAAAAATGCAGCCACTAAAATTAGTGCTGTCAGTCCATTTATGGTCGCATAAATAGGTGGTAAAAACGTTAAGGGTTCCACATCAAAACCTAACTTACGCAAATTGACGCCAAACAGGGCACCAACAATCACAGGAATAATAATGGAAAGGACAACAATCCATTTATTGTATTTTTTTTCCGCTGCTCTATTTATTGCTTCCATTATTCTTTTAACAATTTTGCGATGTCTTCTTTTAACATCGTGATTTGCTGCTCCATGCCTTCTTCGTCAACTTTTTCCTTTTCAGAAATGATCCCGTTATAATAAATAATAGGACTGCCCTGAGTATCAGATCTCGAACGGATAAAACCATTTTTATCGATGAGGGCAAAATTACCCGAATGTTCAAAGCCGCCATCGGCACTTTCGTCTTTTGCGGTGTACAGATAAAAGCCGTCATTAGCCAATTTATAGATCTTGTCGTGATCTCCGGTCATCAAATGCCAATTAGGATTGGTGATCCCATTGCGATCAGCATAAGCCTTTAATACTTCAGGCGTATCAGTATCTGGTGTAATGGAGAACGAAGCAATTCCGAAATTCTTTTCATTTGGAAAAGTATTCTGAATTTCTACCATATTCGCGTTCATCTTTGGACAAATGGAAGGACAGGTCGTAAAGAAAAACTCCAGGACATAAACTTTTCCTTCATAATCCTTGTTGCTTACGGTCTTTCCATTTTGATCGGTAAAACTGAATTCTGGTACTTTTTTTCGCACGCCGTTGAGTTCAATAAAGTGCAGATCGGAGAGATTTCCAGGTCTTTTCTTCGGATTCAGATTAATGTCTTCACTTCTGCTTTCATCTCTTACGACATCTTCATTACTGACCCTGTCAATAATTTTTGGAACGAAGTAAATTCCAAATAGAAGCACAATAAATGAAACGCCTATATAAGAATAATTAGTTTTCTTGCTCATCAGTAATCCCTTTTAAATCGTTAGCACGTCGTGTTGAAGAATCAAACTTCCCTTTGCGTTTGTCTCTATATTCGGTAAACAACACGCGTATATCTTCACTCATTTTATTTTTAAGAATAGCCACTTCCACGCAATCATAAGAAGTCAAATCATACGCAGGTTTCTTTAACTCTAATTCTCTTTCGGTTCTATCATCCAAACGCCCACGTTGATTAAGATCGCCATCAACGATAAACACGCGTGCAGTTGAGAGATTGCCATCCAATGGCAGATCGGTCCTTAAACCATCAAAAACTTGTTGCGTCTGCTCGTCGTCCAAAAACACAAAATGCCAGTATTTCAAATCCTCATGAGATTCAATTTCCCTTTTTAAAGCTGGAAGATCTGCTTTTGCTTCAGGCGAAAGAAAGACAATAATTTGAAAATGTTTAAAGCCCTTGAATTTATTGTAGATTAATTCCTTGAGGTTAGACGCCGCGGTGGCTCTCTCTAACGGCTTTTTACCGAAAAAGGCTAATACGGTGATATGATCTTTGAGGTCGTACTCACTCAATCCTTTAATGTCCTGCACATTTTCATTTACCACATCGAGTGCCAAATAATTATGTTTTGCAGGATAGAGCATCAATAGGAACGCTACGGGAAGAAAAAACAATATCCCTAGAATGGTATAGCGTTTAACAAGTTTTATATTCATTTAAGATAATTTTCATGATGGTATGAGCCGAATAAGACCCATTTTATCCAATAAATTTGGACTAAAACACTCAGGTGCAAAAATAAAAAAGACGGTTCAAATAACCGCCTTTTTACATGTGTTTAACACTAATATTGTCCGTTGTATAGCAGCGATTCCCTAAAAATTAGTTTTCACAAATCCATTAGAAAATACACCTTCAATATAATCGCCTTCTTGCAAAAGAATAAAGACCAAATAAGCAATCAAAAAGACCGCGGTCCAAACCACCATACGTCGTAGACTTGGCAATTCATCTCTCATGTGCATAAAGTCCCAAGTAATATAATAGGCTTTTACTACAGTTAAGATAATAAAGATCCAGTTAAGAGCCTTCATGCCTAGGATTTGCCCCATAAACATTTCTGGTTTATAAATACCTAAAACAACTTCAACTGCTGTTACTAGAGCCAAAAAGATTAATACACCCCATATTTTTTGGGTATTGGATTTAAACTTAAGAGTCCCTCTGAATATTGCTAATTTATGTGCTTCTGCTGCCATGTCTAAAATAAGTTATCTAATAATTATACTAAGTAGAAGAATGTAAATACAAACACCCAAACTAAATCCACGAAATGCCAATATAAACCGACCTTTTCAACCATCTCATAGCTTCCTCTTCGCTCGTAAGTACCAATAAGAACGTTAAAGAAAACAATAATGTTCAATATAACCCCAATCGAAACGTGGAATCCATGGAAACCAGTAATGAAGAAGAAATAGTTGGCAAATAAAGGGGCACCGTATTCGTTTTGGATCAAGTTTGCTCCTTCAACGACATTCTTGCCTTTAGTCTCTAACTCCTTGAGAGATTCACTTCGAGATAAAACGGTTTTATGATGCGTTCCTTCAGCAGTATAAGTCGTTCTTATCAAAAGATCTTCGTTTGCTTTAAATCCAGCAACAACCTCGTCAAAAGTAAAACTTGGAAGTGCTTTTTCATTTGTAAACCAAATTCCGTCTTTAGTGGCATGATAGGTACGATCGGATGGTACCGCCGTAGAAAAGTCTTTTAAAGCGACTCGATTCCCATCTTTATCAACAAAATGTAAAATATTACCAGCATGTGTTCCAACGGCACCATAATCACCTTTAATAAAAGTTGACCACTCCCATGCTTGTGAGCTTAAGAAGACTAAACCTCCTAAAACCGTCAGGAACATATACAAGCTTACTTTAGCCTTGTTCATATGATGTCCTGCATCAACTGCCAACACCATAGTAACTGACGACATGATCAATATAAAGGTCATGAACGCCACGAAGATCATTGGATAATTTCCGTGAATAAAAGGCACGTGCGTAAATACGTCGTCTGCAATTGGCCAAGAATCGGCAAATTTAAATCTTGAAAATCCGTAGGCTGCTAAGAATCCAGTAAACGTTAACGAGTCTGATGTGAGGAAAAACCACATCATCATTTTACCATAACTCGCTTTTAATGGTTCAATACCTCCACCCCAACGTTTATTTTCTTCACTAGTGTTCGCGACAGTCGTATCCATATGTTGTGATCAGTTATTTAGTTTTAAAGTTGGACAAAAATAATCATTTTATTCATCTAAAGAAACATCCTCATTAATTTTTGAGGTTCTTTAGGTAATGTTCAATACAGTTGTAGTGTGAGCTCGAGAAAAAAGACTCCGAATTAGCCCACAAAATATAAAAATAAAAAGAGATATACCCACAGTACATCAATAAAATGCCAAAATGTTCCGGCTAGTTCAAAGCCTAGCATATCCTCAGAATTATACTTTAGTTTAAAATGATTATAAATTACAACCAAAATACAAACCAGCCCTGCGATAACGTGAACGATATGTACCAACGCTATCAAATAGATGTAGGACATGGTCACATTACTGGTAGGCCCAGTGAAATTATAGCCCATATCAATAATTTGATTAAAGCCTATAAATTGATTGGTTATAAAAGCAATCCCCAAAGCCAATGTCGCAAACAACCATACGCTTGTCATCTGTCGATCATTATTTTTGAGTGCTTTACCAGCTAACATAAACGTCACGCTACTAATCAATACAACAATTGTACTGACTATAAAGGCACTTGGCAATTGAAAGTCAGCGAGCCAATCTTCCCTTGTGCTACTTACCACAAATGCGCTGGTCCAGCCCGCAAAAGACATGATAAGCGAAATGATTCCAAACCAGAGCATCATTTTTTTTGCTCTACTATGTTTTTCCTGAAAGGTTCCTTGTGTAAAATCCATGTTATCTTATAAATTTATCGGCAACGTAAACAATCTGTAATAGAGTAATATAAATCACACTGGCATACATTAATTGTTTGGCTGCTTGTGCTGTTCTATTTTTGAATAATTGCAATGCGTAATATACCATGACCATCCCGAGCGCAAATACAATGACGGCCGCTACAACCGACAATTTCAAATCTCCAGTGATACCAAAAACAGGAACAATGGATACTAAAACCGTCCAAACGGAGTAGATAATGATTTGCGTGGCTGTACCTTTATCACGTTTCCCTGTTGGGAGCATAAAAAATCCGCCCTTCTCGTAATCGTCGTACAAAAACCATCCGATGGCCCAAAAATGAGGAAATTGCCAAAAGAACTGTACAGCAAATAAAGTTCCAGGTTCAATGCCAAATGCATTTCGTGCTGCTACCCAACCCAACATAAAAGGGATGGCACCAGGAATAGCACCAGCAAAAACAGATAATGGTGTTTTGGTTTTTAAAGGCGTGTAAATACTGGTATATAAAAATATGGAGATCGCGCCGTACATCGCGGTCCGTGGATTGATCACATAAAGCGTGGCAATACCGAGAATTGTAAAAATGACGGCCATCGTAAAAGCAGAATTGACAGAAATCCGTCCTGCCGGAACGGGTCTGTTTTTGGTGCGATCCATAAGGGCGTCCAAATCACGTTCAATTATTTGATTGTACATATTGGAAGCACCAACCATAAAATAACCACCAAAAGCCAGTAAAACTACGATGTCCCACTCGATGGTGTCTGCGCCTAACAAGTATCCAGCTATGGCCGAAAACACGACACTCACTGATAATCTCATTTTTGTTATTTCCTTAAAATCAGAAATAATAGAGACACTTGATAAAGAAGAATTTGTTGTCGCCAATTGGTCTTAAATTTTCGCTTTTAAATGCGAGTGCAAAGATACTTTGAATATTGGTTTTGAGCAATTCAATTAATGATTAATTAAACGGCGAAATTCATTTGAAGTTTTTTGGAGCGTGAAAAAGACTTTTGAAGTATTAAAACATCCAAATGTCTTGAAATTGGATTTATGGAAACCTTGAGGATTTTAGATCAGTATGATGCCTTGTTGATGTAAAACACCATCACATTTATGCCTGTATCGGTGTTTTCCACCAACACATTAACGAGACTTCATGGCATAAGACTATAATCGTCAGAAACACATGAGATTAACTGCGTTGAACCTAAAGGCTTTCTGCTTTCGCAGGAATTCTGCTAGAAATCAAAATACCAGTTGAACAAATCCGTCTTTACGCCCAGATTGAACCAAACCGTGCTATTTCTGAAAGTCGTTACGGTTTCTGCTTCTGGATTGAAGTTTCTGAAACTGATATTGGTAAATATTTTTAAATGACTCACGGGGTTAATTACATAACCACCTTGCAGTTCGGCATTAAAAGTTTTGGTCTTATTGCCTTGCCCGATTTTCACTCCTGTGTTATAAGGTCGCTCGTTATAATTTCTATACACATCGCCGCCGTAACTAAAATTATCCGTGCCGTCGTTAAAATCTAACCCGCGCGTTCCGAAAATAAACTTGGCATCGGCAAACCAACGCTCATAATTATAATGTCCAATGATGATGAACTCCCTGAAATTTGCGCCCCACAAATGCGCCATCGGTTGATTGCTGTGTGCATAATTATTCACGATGGTATTATGTGAATAGGTATAAGGCCGCACTTGGTTATACTCCAATTGCAACATCAAATTATCCACTTTAAAGGCGTTGTAATATTTGGCTCCTAATTGATAGCCAAATTTGTTCTTCCAGCTTTTATCACCAGCTTTGACATGCTCCAAGGAGAATTCGTCCAAAATGAACTGTCCGTATAAGTTTACCTTATTATTCCACTTGTATTTTGCTGAAGCACCTACAACGGCATTTCCAGATCCTTGCCCAGATTCAAATTCGATCGCCCTGAAAAAAATGATTGGATTTAGGTAATTGATATCAAACCCGCGGCCATTAGTGTCCGTCCACATCACGGATTCAAAAAGACCGATATTAAGGCGCTTGGATACATTCCAGCTCAAATAATGGTTGGCCATATATTTGGTCAAAAATGCTTTATCTTCAATTACCGCATCGCGAACATCTCTGAGCCACATCCAAGTATTGGTATATTTGATTTTCCAGAAATTGGTATTCAATTTCAAAAAGGTATGCGGACTTGCTACATCACTTTGAAACAAAGAACGATAGCCGTCACCGATAAAATTCTTGCCATGGCCAAACTGAATATTGACAAATTTTGCTGGCGCATAGGACAAATAAGCATCCGCCACTGGGTAATCATAAGCATCTTCCTTGAAACGTTTGGCGATGCCACGTCCAGGAATAATTGCTGGATCAGGCCCAAAAGCTTTTAAAGTCTCGGCATATTGGTTAAAATATTGGGCAAATCGGCCTTGACTTTCAAAAACAGAAGCCGAAAAACTAAACTTTTCACCCAAGCCTCCTTGTATATATACCCCTCGGGTATTATTGAAAGTACTACTAAAATCAGCATCCGTATCCTTGCCCACTTGCAAGTCTAAAAAAGGATCGATGGTAAACCAATAATCTTCTCCTTGAAGTTGCACTAAATGCTCATCCCACAGTTTTCTGCTCCACCAGCCCTCCGAACCTTTAATAAGCGCGTCTTTTTCAGCTTGAAAATCATAGTAGGATGCCACTTCCTCAAAAACAAATGGTTTTGCCGCGGTATGACTATTGGTTCCGAGGCCATTCATATGGGCATCAAAACGCGCATAATAGCCATGCGTGAATGGGATATTCAATTGACTGCTATATTCCAAGCCTTGATATTTCCTTATGTTATTGGTAACACTATCAAACTCATTGGAAACAATAGCATTGAGATCAATCGCTTTCTTAATGCTCTTTTGCTCTTCAATCGTGTTGTTTTTTACAATTTCAGGATTGACCAAAGGAATCTTAATCGTCAATGAATATTGAAAAAATGTAGGCTTGCCATTATAGGAGCCCGGTTGACTTTTTGGCAAAGATCCAAACACGCGTTTGGTTTCATCTTTTAAGGTATCATAAATAGCATCCACATAAAGTACGCTTATGCTTCCGTCCTTATCCACTTCAAACAATACTTTTACATCGCCCTTATAACTATCCTGTGTAACCTGGTTAGGAACTATAAAGTTTTCAAAAATAAAGCCATTGAGTTTATTATTGAAGCAAGTTTTTAAATTGTCAATAGATTCCCCTTCGCAACCCATAAAAACAGGTGGCTTTTCATAAATTTCAATATTCTGGGAAAAAACTTGGAGCTGAAAGCTGACAAAAAAAATTAAGAAGACATTCTTCATAGATATTGTAACCATTATTACGGTTGAAAGATACTATTTTTTTCAAAATGAGTACACTAAAAAACCGCTATGGAATTTTATAGCAGCTCACTACAGATCATATTAGATAAAATCATTGCACGTTAAAAGTAATAGGCAATACATACTGAACCGTAACTGGTCGCTCTCTTTGTTTTCCTGGCGTCATTTTTGGGATTTGCTCCACCACTCTTTTGGCTTCCCTTTCCAGTTCCGGGCGCGGCGCACGGGTTTGAACCTCAGTTACAACCCCTAATTTGTCAATTTTAAAAACCACGTTTATCTTTTGAGTTCCAGATAAACCAAGTTCGGAGGCCAAATCTTTATCAAACTTCTTTTGAACCAATTGGGATAATTTATCTGACATACACTTTAAAAGGCCTTCATTGTTTTTCTGCGATTCACAACCTGGATAAACTGGTGCCATCTCAACGCCAATAGTGCTAAAGACTTTTAAATCGATATCATCGTCATCATCCTTTTTAAAGACCACAATGTCTTCAATTTTTGCAGGATTTATACTTACGATCGGACTTTCAGTTAAAAGTTCTGTTGGAAGATTTTCAACGAAGTCGTTGTCCTTAACAATAGGATTAATGGTAAGAACAACTTGATTCTTGATCACTTCATTTTTTTGCTTGAAGACTTCTTTTTCCAAAATAAAATTGGTCGGAAAAACCTCCACATTAGGATCAACATAATTAACTTTTGTCAAAGTAAGGTTCTTTTCTTCAAACCTCATTTCAAAAAGTCCGTAACTCAGCAGTAAACAAAGTATTAATCCGACCTGAAAGTAGAGCGCAGAATTCTTTCTTAAATTTGCGTCATGTTTGTGTGGTTTTGCACGCCGAACGCTACGGTTAGCAGTAACTTCAGTACATTTTTTTAGATTTTCCATAATATCACGTGTTTAAAATGTTAATATTATACTAAAATCACAACAAGCATACAAAAGCAAAAATCCCATCGATTTATTGCGATGGGATTTTAACATCCTTAAAAAATATTTTCGTCAAGGGAGTTAGGCTCTTTAAAGATAAGAAAATAAAAAACCCAACGCTTTCACGTTGGGATCTTTAAATATTTAAACACTAAAATATTATTAATCTTGAACTTGGAATAAGATCGGCAAAGAATACGGTACAGTTACCGCTTTACCACGTTGTTTACCAGGCTGCATTTTTGGTAGCAAGCCGATCACACGTTGTGCTTCTTTTTCTAATCCAGGGTGTGGTGCTCTTGCCTGAACACTGGTAATGCTACCAGTTTTATCGATCTTAAAAATCACATTAATACGTTGTCTTCCTGAAAGACCTAACTCAGAAGCCAACTCCGTGTTGAATCTTTTATTTACGAACTCAGCGATTTTTTTGGACATACAGTCCTTTTTCGCATTGTTACCATTCTCCTTTTCACATCCAGGAAATACAGGTACGTTTTCAATAACTGCAAATGGCACCTCGATTTCCTCTTCTGGAGCTTCTACAACAACAACATCTTCAACTTTCGCAATTTCTACTTCCTGATTTGATTCAGATGATTCAATTACAGTCTCTACAACTTCTTTGTCATCTTTAACAACTTCGATAAGCTCTGGAGCTGCTGGTGGCGGCGGTGGTGGCGGTGGAGGCGTTTGTAATTGTTCAGTGATTGGAATTTCTTCTTCCAATTCATCATCCATATTAATCATGCCAATATCAATCGCTGCTTTATCATAAGTTTTGTAATTGATGGCCAAATTGGTCAACAATAACATTAAAGCGAGACCAACAGAAAAATAGATTGAACTATTTCTACCAACGTCTGCCTTTACATTTTTTTTCGGTTCCATATGCTTAGAGTGTTTAAGGATGCTAAAATAACCAATAATTTGTTAAAAAAGCAAATGAATAATTTATTTTAACTTTAACTTTCTATAGACTATTACAAAGAGTACTGCAAGAATCGCTCCAAAGCCGTTAGCAAGAGCATCATACAGATCATACTGTCTACCGGTGGTTAACAATTTTTGAAGCAACTCCATTAAAAACCCATAAGAGGAGGCAATAACAAAGGCACAAAATAGTGCGCTTCTAATTTTCAATGCATTGCAATAATTGAAAATCAATAAGGTGAAAATAAAGTATGCTCCAAAATGTCCAATTTTGTCATCAAACGAAGTGCCAAGAGAAGGGATGCCACGAAGGGATGCCAAACTAAGTACTAAAAGAATGATGGCGTATAGCACAAATAGAGCAAAAGCCCATCGTTTACGCACCTATCAGTTCCTTATAGGCATCCGCAGAAAGCAACTTATCTACTTGAGAAGGATCTGATATTTTTATTTTGATCATCCAACCCTTGCCGTAAGGATCCGTATTTACTTTTTCTGGTTCATCTTCAAGAACTTCATTGAACTCGATAATTTCTCCAGAGAGTGGCAAGAACAAATCAGAAACTGTTTTTACAGCTTCCACGGTTCCGAAAATTTCATCCATTTCCAAAGTTTCATCTAAAGTTTCAACTTCTACATAGACGATATCGCCTAATTCTCCTTGTGCAAAATCTGTAATTCCTACAGTTGCTACTTCACCATCAATGCTAATCCATTCATGATCCTTGGTGTACTTTAATTGTGCTGGTATATTCATTTTTGTAATAAATTTAATAGTGAAACAAATGTACTTTTTTAAAATCCTTTAATCAAAATTAATTCCCGAAATTATAACGCAAGGTAATTCCTGATCGGATGGTTGTTTGCGGGAATGCCGTTGAGATGGCATATTCAGAAAATGTATAATCAAAATAGAAGATACCCGTTAAGTTTTTACTGAAGGCATAATCTGCCGAATATTTAACACCCCAAATAGTCTGCCCAGAGGTCACTTGATTGTCTTCCAAATCAAGATACCTGATGATGGTTTTGTTATCGCGTAACGAAATATCGGCCTTCATGTTTAAATCGGCCGTAATAACTTGTTGAGGGCCGGCCATTTTTGAACGGATCCTCACGTTCTTGATGCGGTAACCAAGTCCCACAATATATTCATTCCCTTTTATTTCGGTCAATAAATTATTGTCAAAGCTTAAGGAAAGGATTCTATCTTTTTTAACTTCAGCAAGAATTTTTACAGAACTCTTCATCTCAAAGTCCAATTTGACCAACGGACTGAATTGCTCTTCCAAGTTGATATTGCTGAAAAGGGTCTCATTTTTAAAATTTCCTCCTTGATCGAGCACTTCCGGATTGGATTTATCGTAATCCAAATTGGTTCGGAACTGATTGATGGTATAACCAGAGCGATAGCCATGCGTCACAGAGAAACGCTTAAACTTGTCCTTAAACCAGGTTAAACGCATCAAACCAGTGTATTTCAACGTCCAATTAGGAATTGGAATATCTCTAAAAGCACTTAAGCTTACATGATCGGGATTTGAGCCTTGATAGGCTGATAAAAAGGCCGGTAACAACACCGCTTGATTGTTTTTTCCAAACCCAACAGGAAAGCCTCCAGCATCTACTGGATAGGTATCACTTCCATAAAAATCACGTGCCAAACGTCTTGCCACCACCAATCGATTTGCTCTAAAATCATCAAAGGCAGCCGATTGCGTCTCATCACTTGCACTAAACGCGGTTTTAATAAGTGACGTAGAAATATTAAAATTACCAAATGAATTTGTAATCAACGCGTTGTAGGTATCGCTCATGCCGTCGCCATTGGTGTCTAAGGCATTAAAGTTTTCACTGGTGTTTTCGGAATACATCCTACTGCCAATCAAATCAATTTTTAAATCTTTGATCACTTCAATATTTGCAGACACATCCAAAATTCGGTTGGTAACTTCGGTGTACTGCTGATTGAAATCGGGGTAAACGGTCAACCATCCATTTCTGGCTACCATATCTCTAATATCATTTTGGCTACCAAAAGTGTATCCAAATGTTGGCTTTAACGTTCCTATAAATCCTGGAGTTTGTAAATACCCTGGCAGAAATGTTCCGTTGTTTTCACTGTAATTGATTTGCACACGCTTAACCATAGTGGCAAGATCAACAAAGGTGTTAAACACTTTTGTACCTACACTTGTTTCATCGGCTACGGCTTGACCCGCTGCCCATCTATCCGCCGCGTCGGCCTTACCATCTTTTCTTTGAAGTCCTACAGGCACGGCGCTACGACCTTGAGTTCCATTTTTCCTATTGTCTTTTCTTACTAAGCCAATATGTTTGTAAAGTGTTTCCAGGTTAAACGTGGAATTGATATTATGGGTATTCGCATTTTGAATTGAATTTCCAAGATTATAATTGCGAAATGTCCCAGTGACTTCATCCTCGAACGGGAAATTAGTGTTCAAATCAGAGCCTTTTTGCCATTGGAAATCGCCCGTATAAGAATAGGTTGCTTTTAAGAAACTAAAGGTTGGAATCTTATATAACGGAATTTCGTAATTGAGTTGCAATTGCTGATTTTGGATATTAGGATCGCCCAAATCAAAAAAACCATTCCAAACATCAAGTGTAGGATCTTGTTTCCCGTTAATGATATCGTCAATAAAATAATTGCGGACAATATTGGTGTTATTAGCCGTGAAATTAAGATTCAGTGACTTTGAGATTTTGTAATTAATGGCATACTGAAAATCGAAACGATAGTTTCTTCTAAATAATTCTTCCAGCCCAATATTATTACCAGCCAGTTCAACCTCTCTAAATTTCTGCTTATTGAATTGACGTAAAATATCTGAATTGACGGTAAAACTGTTCGGCAATAAATTGAAATTAAAATCCTTTAGAATCTTAGCATATCTACTTTTAAAAATAGAATCATTTTTAGCGAACGGCTCAATCGTGATGGGATTGAAATTATGGGCATAATTAACCCCGGTTCTAATATTTTGATCCAACGCATTTTCAATTTCGAAATCCCGATGTTCTACTTTATTATAGGAATAATTAAAGGTCAGATTCTCCACATCATAAAAACGTGGTTTTTCATCGCCCGTCCGCTGTTTTCTAACGCCGATAAAATTGATACTTTTGCGCTTTGTATAATCTTCAGACTGCTCCAAAATCTGATCCTTTTCTGCTGAAGAACTTGCGGCACCCAATCTGGAGTCGAGTGTCAAGTCATTATAAAACTGATCATATTTAGGCGTGACCATCTCCTCGCTTTGCGCATAGTTGAACGGTACCTGGATGCCCCATTTTTTAGGCAGTAACTGGCCAACATTAATATTGGTCACCACATCGTATTGTTTGACATCTTCACGACTGCGCTCATTAGGACGTTGCTCGATACCACCAAAACCAACGGTACTTTGACGTCCTGTCGCACTGATATCGGCAAAATCGGCGATATTAGTATCCATGCTCAATATGGCAGCCCAACCGCCTTCATTATCCAAATCAGAAAGACGAAGCTCATTAAACCACACCTTCCCACATAAATTGGTCGCTGTGGTATTGTTTTTAACACCAACCATTAGCACCCTGATATCTCCAAAATTAGGATTTCCTTTTATGGACACGCGTGTTTGCCCCACCTCAAAATTATCTCCTGCTTGTACAAGTTCTGGCCCCGAAGAGGTGACGTTATAGTAGGTCGGATTTTGATTGGACAAAGAACCATCACTAATCCCTAAGGCTTTGATTTTTTGTAATACATCCAAATTCAGGTTAATTTCGTTTTCAGAAGGCCATACTTGATCTCTTCCTGCTCCTGCAACCACGTTTAATGGCACTTGAATCTCATAGAAATTTTGGGTAAAATCATTCCCCATTCGGATAAAACCAACCATTTCACCAGGATATAAAGTACGTCCTTCCAAACCTTCAGCGTGCATGAACATTTTCAGTTTTTTATACTGACGCATGTCCACACTAATATTTTTATAAACTCCACGAGAGTCGTCTCCTACCAATTCACAAACCTCAATTACTAAAGATTGTTCGTTTTGTCTGATGATATTATTGTTATTATTTAATTGCTCCAACTCAACCCCAGGAGGCAATACATAATTCCCTTCATTTTCTTGTAGACCTATGACCCCAACACTAAAGGAAGCATCCGCACTGTTGTTGTTTGGATTGCTGTCCAAATCCATGGTGTAACGTCTCCAGTCACTTCTTACCAAATCTAATGTGGCAAAACGCATGACGGTGGTTTGTGTAAAATCTTTAAGATACATTCTTGCAAAACGTATGGACCGGATATCGGAGATTCCACCAATGGCCCGTGTGGCATTGTCAATTGGAATTCTAAATTGGTACCATTTCACATCTCTATTATCGCCGTTTGGCAACGTGATATTCCGGCTCTTTACATCATTAATAAGGATGTTGTTTGGATTATCCAGACTCGCACGGGTGATTTCAATTTCATATTCAAAATAACTATCAATGGTATTCATTGTGTTATCTCTGTTGATATCCTCTACATCAGGTTGCGTTGTTGAACCTCTATTGGTTTCAGAAAAGACATCTGGCGAATTTCCTTCTGAACCATTATACATTTTATAGCGCTCAAAAATATCGCCTTCTGCCTGAAGAAAATATTTATAGTTATCATTGGATGGATCAGGGCCAAATTGCGAACCGAATTTCGCTATCTCCTGAGCATCATTATAGCCATCATAGCCCACATCTTGATTGGCACGATCGTTTCCGGTACTTGAAAAGGCATAAATTAAAGATTGATTTCGTGGCACGACGGTTCCATATTCAGTCACTTGCAATCCGCTCACATCTCCATTGTCGGGAAGACCGTTTTCATATTGTTTTTTACCATCCTTAATAATATCTTCTGAAATATTACCTAGGTTTAAAAGCAGTTTTCCTCCCGGATTTGACGGATTATCCAAAAACGGATCTTGAACCCAAAACTCAATGTATTCAACGTTGGCCTGTTCAAAATCGGTACTGGTAATGGCTCGGGTAATTCCCGCCCAACTATCTTGCGGTCGGGTCAGTGCATTTGGATAATCAATATTCTGGGTTTGAAAATTATAAGGCCCTCTTTCAGTTGGGTAATAAGCCAAATCCAAAGTTGGAATGATGGTAGTCTGACCTTGAACCAAATCTCTTTGTGGGAATATTTCATCTATAAAAACACGTCTGGTATAAAGGTTGGACAAATCATTTTCTGTTATTCCCTTTGGCCGTTGGTTACTGTAAAAAATAGGGTCAATCGTGTACCAATTCAGATGCGCTCTATTGAAACCGTTCTGCACACCAATTTGATCTTCATTCGCACCAATGCCCAATCCTTTAGGACGACTGGATAAAAACCAAGACTGTGGAGATAATAAATCGATACTGCCTTGCGAACCTTCAAAATCGTCCACATAAGCCGTCGCCTCTCCCTGAAAATCGGTGCCTTTTGGAGCACCAGGAAGTAGGTATGCAAATTCTCCTCTTACCGAAAGGTTTGAGGCTACATCGGTATCAATGTTGGGTAACTTATTTGCCAATCGCGTTAAGAAGGGCACTTCCGTAGAATAGTTCCCGTTAAATCCAAAGATGGTATTATTGATCGATTCGGTATTATAATTGGCTTTCTGGGTAATGGGACGCTCATTCAAATTTAACAAAGTGCCGCCCAAAACAAAGTTTTCACTGAATTGGTGCTCCACATTCAAACCCGTAAACCGTTTGGTCTGTTGCCCAAAAACTGCATTATTTTCAACCGACACATTAATCGGTGTGTTGGAAGCTTTTAAAGCCTGATCCACAATTTCAACACGGCCCAATTGATAGTTCACGGTATAATCGACACCTTCCACCAGCACTCGTCCACCAGCGGTCACTTTTACAGAACCTCTTGGCACGTTAAAGGCACCAATGGCAATACCTTCGCCACCTGAAGATTTATAACGTCCTTTTAATTGGAATTTATTTTTATCAGATTGCTGCAAGGCTGCAGTTTTAGTACCCTTGTACAGGATATCATATACATATTTTTCCTGATTCGGGTTGGCATAGATATCATCATTATAATCTGAAGGATACGCAGGGTCTGCTAAAACATCAAATAGATACTTTCCAAAAGGCTCCACTTTGGTAAAAATGATCTTACCATTTTGGGTCAAAACCGTGATCCCTGGAACGAAGTCAAAAAATCCATCACCATTTTGCTGCGGATCATTGTTATAGTTCAATTGATCCAAATGGAACAGTCGAATTAATGGCGTTTCAGTGATCGGTGTATCATCAGATGGATCTGGCGTATTATTATCAAACAGTGGAAAAGTGGTCCCTGCCACTGGCTTAATGTAGTTTAACGGCGACGCTTCCGTGTAAAAAATATTCAATCTGAAATCTTCCTGACTTAATTGATAGGCGCCAGAATCATAAATATTTTTCATCATCAAATCCCAAACAGGCTGATTCACGTTAGTGATCGTACTTTTCAGCATCTTTAAGATAAGGTTATTATTGTTGATGACGGTATTGCCCGAAACCGGATCGGTTGAAGATCCTGTAGCCTCAACACCATCATTGGCAAACTCCCCTACCTGATAGACATTGCTTCCAATAGTATATTGGAAGGCAACGGCCAAGACTTCATCGTTTTGCAATCGCTGGTTCAATGAAATATAACCCAATTGCGTTTGAAGGGTATAATCATAGCCTTCCGTCAATTTTCGGGCATTTTCCAATTTCCCAAAGTCAAAACCTTCATTTGCAGGAATATTAATACCTTGGTTTATTCGCGTAATATCCCTGACCGCGCTGTTTAAATTGGACCCTGCGCCACCGATATTGGTCGGGTCAAAACCATTATTTTTATTATTGGGAAGTGGTCCAGGCAATAAAATATTAACCGCAGAGCCTACACGTTGTGATTCCCCAAGGTCTTGGAAAGCGACAATATTACGAACGTTATCCGTTTGGTTACTTCTATTGGTGACCCAAACTTCAATACGTGTAATTTGTACGTTACTGTTGATATATGGATAACGTTGAAGAGCTACATCATAACGATCCCTAAAGTATTGAGCGAGGAAAAAATGCCGATTTTCGTCATAATCTCTTGCAAAAAACGAAAACTCCTCAAGCGTACCGCCACCTTGCGCTATCACTGAGCGTGATTGGGATTTTTGTTCAGAGAAAACAGCGGTTACTTTAGTTTTTCCAAACTGCAACTCGGTTTTAACACCAAACAAACTTTGCGCACCGGTAATTAAAGAGCTATTGAGTGGCATACTCACGTTACCCACTTCAATTTTTCTGACGATATCATCTTCGGTTGGCGTGTATTCCAACTTAATTAAATTTTGAAAATCGAAGGTAGATTGCGTGTCGTAATTGGCTGTTACTTGAAGTCGTGTCCCCACTTTTCCCAATAAACTCAAACTGATCCGTTGATCAAAATCAAATGTAAAATTACTTCGGTTGCGTGGCGAAAATGACGGATTGTCCTGTTTGGTAAACAAGATCCCTAAATCCATTTCTACCGAACCTTGCGGAATGACCTCAATGGTGTTGCCACCAAAGATGGTTTCAAAAAACCCGGAGTTGACATAAAACTCAGGAAGCAAGTTTTTCTGCTGATCTTCAGTCCCTGCTTTTTTACCTTCGGCAGCGTCAACCTTTTGTTTATAATAGGTTTTTAGATTTTCATCCAACACCATCTTTTGATACTCTTTTGGAGTTAGAATCAGTGGATAATTAATATTGAACCGCCCAACCGTTTCTGTATAAATATACCGATCGGTTTTGGGATCATAAGTGTATTTTGAAACGATACTATTTGGATTCGGCATTTTGATCGTGCCAAATGCATACCCAGTTTTAGTCGAATCTTGATCGACTGGAACCACTTGAGAAAACCCAAAATAACCTACAAACAAGACCACACCTATGAGCCATAAACGTTTTACTGATAATGATAAGCTAGGTTTCGTTGTACTCAAAATCCGTTTATAAGTTTTTTAACGCTTGTTTTATGATGACTTCCACGCTTGCATCGGGCTGACTTGCCACCACTTTATCCACAACCCGCTCAGCTTGTTTTCGCGCAAATCCGAGAACTTCTAAAGCAGATAACGCTTCATCTTTATTAGTATTGTTTTTAATGGTAGAAAGTTCATCCAAATCATACACCTTTAACACCTTATCCTTCAAATCCAAAATCACACGGGCTGCCGTTTTAGCGCCAATGCCTTTGATGGATTGAATCAATGCCGCATCACCAAGCGCGATGCCTTCTCTAACCTGTTTTGGCGTTAAAGAGGACAGCATGGTCCGTGCAATACTCGGACCGACACCACTTACGGAGATCAACAACTTGAAAATCTCACGCTCCGCGATGGATGAAAAACCAAACAAAGAATGGGAATCTTCCTTAACCTGCAAATAGGTATATAGCTTAAGATAGTCGCCCTCTGGAATTTGAGAATAGGTGTGCAATGAGATATTGAGGAGATAGCCGACACCATTGCAATCTATTACAACATCAGTTAAATTTTTTTCAACAAGTTTCCCTTGGATATGTGTAATCATGTAATGGCTTTAGTTAAATACTCAAATGTAACAAAATTATTCTCATTATAAAGCTGATTCCTTTTCCAAGGCCGCTTTGATTTCCTGTTCTTTTTTCTCCTTATGTTGGGCATCAATAACAGCAATAGCGGTCATATTGACAATTTCATCCACACTAGCATCCAACTGCAAAATGTGCACTGGCTTGCGCATACCCATCATGATTGGCCCGATAGATTCTGCCTTATTGAGTTCCTTTAAAAGTTTATACGTGATGTTTGCAGAATCTAAATTTGGAAAAATAAGCGTATTGACTCTTTTGCCTACCAATTTTGAAAATGGAAAGTTCTCTTCAAGCATTTCTTGATTGAGTGCAAAGTCTGTTTGCAATTCCCCGTCCACTAATAAATTTGGGCTGGTCTCGTGCAAAATTTTAACGGCGTCTCTTACTTTTGTTGCTTTCGGACTCGTTGAAGAGCCAAAGTTTGCAAAAGAAATCATGGCCATGACGGGCTCCATACCAAACATCCTTACCATTCTTGCAGTCATTTGTGCAATGGTCGCCAAATGTTCTGCAGGCGGATCAATGTTGATAGAGGTGTCACTCAAAAACATAGGTCCACGTCGCGTCATCATCAGGTTGGTGGTGGCGATACGAGTGGCGCCTTTAGCCAATCCAATAAGCTCCAACATCGGTTTAACCACCGATGGATAACTGCGCGAAAAACCTGAAATTAAAGCATCAGCATCGCCTTCATTAACCATCATGGCTGCAAAGTAATTGCGCTCTCTCATCAACTTTTGAGCGGAGTAAAGTGTGACGCCCTTACGTTTGCGTTGCGACCAATACACTTCCGCATATCTATTGCGACGCGCATCTTCTGAATCATTTTTAGGATCAATGATTTCAATATTTGCATCAAATTCAATTTCAGCCATCAAGCTCAAAATGGTTTCTCTTCTTCCTAATAAAATAGGAATGGCGATGCCTTCATCATAAGCAATCTGTGCTGCCTTTACCACGTCAAGATGATCTGCTTCAGCATATATGACCCGTTTCGGATCCATTTTAGCGCGGTTGGTTAGGAGGCGGATGATTTTATTGTCTGAACCTAAACGTTCCAATAAACTATCGCGGTATTTGTCCCAATCGGTAATTGATTCTTTGGCAACCCCACTATCCATAGCTGCCTTTGCAACTGCCGGTGGCACTTCTGAAATTAATCGTGGATCAAAAGGTTTTGGAATGATATACTCTTTTCCAAAAGTTAATCTGGTTTCGCCATAAGCAATATTTACTTGTTCTGGAACATGTTGTTTCGCCAAATCGGCAAGGGCTTTAACAGCGGCCATCTTCATGGCTTCGTTGATTTTAGTTGCCCTAACATCTAAAGCGCCCCTAAAAATATAAGGGAATCCTAGCACGTTATTTACCTGGTTAGGATGGTCCGATCGGCCGGTAGCCATAATTACGTCTTTACGGGTATCGATGGCTAATTGGTAGTCAATTTCAGGATCTGGATTGGCTAAGGCAAAAACAATAGGATTGTCGGCCATAGACAATAACATTTCAGGAGAAACAATATTTGAAGTGGATAAACCAATAAAAACATCGGCGTTTGCCATGGCATCTTCTAACGAATCGATTTCACGATGGGTAGCAAATTCAGCTTTTTCGGCCGACAAATTTACTCTGCTCTGTCTGATCACACCTTTACTATCGCACATCACGATGTTCTCACGTTTGGCACCAAAAGCTTGGTACAAACGTGTACATGAAATGGCCGCAGCGCCTGCGCCACTGATCACAATTTGAGTGTCTTCAATTTTTTTACCCGCAATCTCCAAGGCATTCAATAACGCTGCCGCAGATATGATCGCGGTTCCATGTTGGTCATCGTGCATGACCGGTATGTCCAATTCTTCCTTTAAGCGTCGTTCAATTTCGAAAGCTTCTGGTGCTTTGATATCCTCAAGATTAATTCCCCCAAAAGTTGGCGAAATCATTTTGACGGTTTGAATGAATTCCTCTACATTTTCAGTCCCGATTTCAATATCAAAAACATCTATATCTGCAAAAATCTTAAAAAGTAAACCTTTTCCTTCCATTACAGGTTTTGACGCTTCAGGACCAATATTACCTAATCCTAAAACTGCAGTACCATTTGTAATTACGGCTACCAAATTACCTTTGGCTGTATATTTATAAACATTATTGACATCTTTGGCAATTTCTAAACACGGTTCTGCCACGCCTGGGGAATAGGCCAATGACAAATCGCGTTGTGTCGCGTATTTTTTAGTAGGAACCACCTGAATTTTTCCAGGGGTAGGTTTTGCGTGATATACTAATGCCTCTCTACGTTTGCTCTGCTTGCTCATAATAATTTAAAATTTTGCTAAGGAACAAATATAAGCGTTTTATAAGTAAAGAAAACTGAGATAAGTTGGTTTTAAAACAAATTAACGTGGCGGCAATATTTTAGGACAATAAGTCAATTCTGTGTCGTCCTATTTCCCCTCAATTTTTAATATCAAATCGATTAATCCGACACTAAAAAATGGAATCCTCAATTAGGAATACATCTCATGAAAAGTCCAACTATTGCTTTGGAAAATAAATGTCAAGATTCAAACTGCATTACACTATTAATTTATGGATTTAAGCTAACCAATTGAATTATATTTGTCTGTCATTCTTTTTAGAACCTCGCTATACTAATGTCTTTAAAAACCTTCTTTTTAATCCTTCTCTTTTTATTTTGTCAAGGTTTGCTTGTTGCGCAGGTAACCAAAACGGACAAGGATTCGACTGAAATTTATAAGAAAATTGAAGAGTATTCCAAAAAAAGAAAATTCACTAAAACAATCTATAAGCTCGTTTTCAGATCGACTGCTAAAAAACCCACAAACGACTCAAAAAACATTCGGAAGCAAAATCTTACGCCGTTTGAAGGTAAAATCATCAGACACATCACGATACAAAGTCATGATCCTTTTGGATTTTCATTCACCGATAGCACGCAAACAGCTAACAGTTGGGTTGAAAAAACAGGCAACTTTATACATATCAAAACGAAAAATTTTGCCATAAAAAATATTTTACTCATTAAAGAAAACACACCTTTAGATACGTTTTTATTAAATGAGACGGAACGTTTAATACGCTCACAGAATTTTATACGACGCGTTCAGGTTACCGCTAAAGACGCCGATACCTCTAAAGACTCAGTGGACTTACATATTGAGGTTTTGGACACTTGGACCATAATCCCAAACGGAAGTATTTCCACTTCAAAAACAAAATTAACCTTGAAGAATTCGAATTTTCTCGGTTTTGGACATGAATTCAATAACAGCGTGATCAAAAGTTTAAAGGACAAGAATTATGGCTACGGCTATGACATGAAATACACAGTTCCAAATATTAGAAACACCTTTATCAAAACCACCGTCGCCTATAAAAATGACTTGGATGGCTATTACAATAAAGTCCTTAATATTGAACGGCATTTCTATTCGCCATTAACCCGATGGGCTGGCGGCATTTATCTGGATGAACAATTTAGAAAAGATTCTTTGCAGAATGCACGATCTGAATCCAGTTTACAAAACTTCAAATATTTAACCCAAGACTTTTGGGGTGGCCATGCCTTTAAAATTTTTGATGGTAATTCAGAAAAAGAACGCTCCACCAGCCTTATTACCAGTGCACGATATTTGCACGTAGGCTATAGTGAACGCCCTACTCGCGCTTATGACAGTATTGGTTATTTTGCAAACGAATCGTTTTATTTAGGAAGTATTGGCATTGCATCACGACAGTTCGTCAAGGACGACTATGTTTTTAGGGATGGGACTATTGAAGATGTTCCCGTTGGGACTATTTACGCCGTGACCGGTGGTTATCAAAGAAAAAATCAACACAACCGCATGTATGTTGGCGTGAAGGCATCTCACGGTAATTATTTTAATTGGGGTTATTTGAGTACCAATTTTGAAATTGGAACTTTCGTGGACCAGAGTCATTTAGAACAAACCACCATATCCTTACAAGCGAATTACTTTACAAGACTCATTTCATTAAGCGGCCATTGGAAAATGCGTCAATTTGTAAAACCACAAATACTGATTGGCACCAAACGATTGGCATCTCCTGGCGATCGCATTACCATTGATCAAAACAACCGATTTAAAGGGGTTTACGACAATTACTATGATCTTAAAAATGGCGCAGGTATTCCAGGGTTTGATAGTGAATTGATGGGTACAAAAAAATATGTATTGGCGTTACAGACACAGTTTTATTCTCCATGGGATGTAATGGGCTTTCGAATAAATCCGTATGTGAATTTAAGCGCAGCCATGCTGGGCGAGGAAGGTTCTTCGTTACTAAACAACAAACTATATTCATCTATCGGCATCGGCGTTATTATTAGGAATGATTATTTGACCTTTAGTTCCTTTCAACTGTCGTTTTCATTCTATCCCAAAATCCCAGGTCATGGCGATAATGTTTTTAAAACCAATGCTTTTGAAACTAAGGATTTTGGCTTTCCAAATTTTGAACTGGGTAAACCTAAACCGGTTTGGTATAATTAGGCATTGGGCATGAGGAATTAGGGATTAGGTGGCAATCGGTTTTAAGTATTGGCTATCGTACTTTATTTTTTGAATAGCTCTGGAATCGTCATGTAGGTATTAAATAGATTGCTCTTATAAAAGAAAAATTCTCTTTAAGACTCCTGGCTCCTCAGGAATTCGATATTTCGTTTTAAGCCCTCGAACTTTGTGCGTTTAACCGCTGATTTCTTAAAGAGTTTTTGAAACACATCTTCAGTAATCTCTTCCCAATCCTTTTTGGTCATAGATAATAATTCAGGATGTGGATTGAATAAGGGTTCACTATGTGCTTTTGAAAAGCGGTTCCAAGGACATACATCCTGACAGATATCACAGCCAAACATCCAATCCTCAAATTTCCCTTTGAAGTCGGTGGGGATTTTATCTTTTAGTTCGATGGTAAAATAGGAAATACACTTGCTGCCATCTACCACATATGGTTCAGTAATGGCTTGCGTTGGACAGGCATCGATGCATTTGGTACAGGTGCCGCAATGATCGGTGGTTGCATGATCATATTCCAAGTCCAAATCAATTATCAACTCCGCAACAAAATGAAACGAACCTCTTTGTTGGCTTAACAACAAGGTATGTTTTCCTACCCATCCCAATCCGGATTTGGCGGCCCAAGCCTTGTCCAAAACCGGTGCTGAATCTACAAAAGCACGCCCACTGACCTCGCCGATTTCCTCTTGGATAAAGTTTAATAGCTCTTTAAGCTTGTCTTTGATCACAAAATGATAATCGGTGCCGTAAGCATACTTAGAAATCTTATAGGTATCTTGAATTTGAGTTTCCTTTGGATAATAATTCAGTAATAATGAAATGACACTTTTAGAATCTTCAACAAGTTTGGTTGGATCTAAACGTTTGTCAAAATGGTTTTCCATGTATTGCATATCGCCATTCATGTTGTTCTTTAACCATTTTTCAAGTCGGGGTGCTTCTTCTTCTAAAAATTGTGCTTTGCTAATTCCACAGGAGATAAAGCCGAGGCGTTTGGCTTCAGCTTTTATGAGTTGGCTGTATTTGGATCTGTTTTCTATCACTTAATTCGTTCTTCAAATCTTAAAAAAGCATTCTTAGGCTTCAAAGTAATCAAAGGAGTCATCTCTATAGTTTCAAATTCTTGAAATATCTTATAGGTTTTAACCAATTCGGTCACGGCAATAATCATTTCAAACATAGCAAAATTATTACCGATACATTTCCTTGGGCCTGCACCAAAAGGAAAATATTGTGATGAAAATTTACGGCCACCATCTTCAAAACGTTCTGGTAAAAACTCATTCGGTCGTTGCCAAAGTTCAGGATGACGGTGGATTTCATAGATGGAAAACAACAATTTTGAATCTTTCTTAAAAATAAAATTGTTAAATTCATCCTCTTCTACATTCACGCGATCCATAAAATATACTGGTGGATACAAACGCATTCCTTCCTCAATGACCTGCTGGCAAACTTTTGAAGTCGTGACCACGAGCATCAAATCCTCAGGATTATCGTTTCGTTTAATTTCCTTATAAATTTCGTCTTGCCATTCCGGATGTTGCGCTAACAGCTGAAAAATAAAAGTCAATGCATTGGAGGTGGTTTCATGACCCGCCGTAAAGAGAATAAAGATTTCGTCAATAAGCTGTTCTTCATCCATTGCAATGCCATCGTCATAGCGTGCTTCCAAAAGCATGTCCAACAAATCGTCATGTCTTTCTTTGGATTCGCGTCTTGTATTGACAATATTTTTAAGAATTTGTCGAGCTTCCCGGGTTAGCACCAAATGTTTTTCAATAATGCCACTGGCTTTGAACCACCAGCCTAGATAAGGTTGACGTAGTTCTTTGACCAACATTTTCTGGGCTGCCTCCGTGATAAATTGCAATCTGCTAATATCTTCAGCGCTTGCCGCACTACTGAACAGAGACTTTACAACGGTCTGAAAAGCCAAGTCATTAAACACAGGAAACATATCGATCGTTTTACCAACTTCAATACACTTATATTCCAACAGAATCGCCTCACGTATTTTATCCAAAAGATTCGCCAATTGCTTTTTGTGAAATGCAGGCTGTATCAATTGGCGTTGTTTTTTCCACAAATCCCCTTCAGCTGTCAATAAGCCCTTCCCAACATATTTGACCAAATCTTCAGTTTGAATTTTAGATTTGGTATAATTCTTAGGGTTCTTTTGAAGCACATATTCGATGAAAGCGGCATCTCGAGAGAAAACGATCTCGCTAGAAAAACCGATCCTTAATTTAAACGTGTCGCCCTTAGCTATAAAATTTTCGTGATGGAACGGCAGAGGATTTTTCAGAATCTCCAAAGAATGCTTTAGAAAACGAACTAAAGGAACTGAAGGGATTTCTTTTTTGGTGATCATTTACTTAGAAACAAATTTCATTGCTGGTTATAGAACGCTGATGACGCTGATTTGGCAGATTTGCACTGATTTGAGTAGTCAAAAACCACAAAAACTACATATACTATAAAATTAGAGTTTTGTGCTTACCTTATCAAAATTTGTGATATTTAAACGTTAAGATCACAAAAAATATTGAGCTCCGAATTTTCTCATAATACAAATTCACAAAGCCCAATACTCCTCAGAAATTTATGAAAACAATCCGCCTTGAGTTGCACCTTTTATTTTGCCGAGGTGTTTATAGGCTAACTCGGTTACTTCCCTTCCACGCGGCGTTCGCATAATAAAACCTTGTTGTATTAAAAACGGTTCATACACTTCTTCAATGGTCTCTGCACTTTCACTAACAGCAGTGGCCAGTGTGGAAATACCAACTGGGCCACCTTTAAACTTATCGATGATGGTGGTCAAAATTTTGTTGTCCATTTCATCAAGACCATGCGCATCGACATTCAATGCTTTTAATGCGAATTTAGCAATAGCAATGTCAATACTTCCATTTCCTTTTATCTGAGCAAAATCACGAACGCGACGCAAGAGCGCATTCGAAATACGAGGTGTTCCTCTACTTCGTCC
>NZ_JBDSLS010000003.1:0-3052 GCF_039916245.1 Gelidibacter sp. | reverse complement strand
GATTCCGGAAAAGTAAATTTAAAACTGGCAGCTCTTTCTGTTGGCGCAACCTCAGCAACCACATCATAATCGGCTAAATACACCGAATAATGATAAGGCGTTACCGTTTCTGCTTTATGCGAAAACCACGACTCGCGCTCATCTTCATTAAATTTTAAATCGCCCGTAACTGCCATCAATGAAAATGCGGCATAATCATTAACCCACGGACTTGGTTGATGCGTTTGCTTGATCCCTCGAATTTTATTTTCGCGGTATTTATAAGTCCAGCCGTCGCCCATTTTAGAAGTCATCGGCGTCCAGAAGTTCATCGCCCATGGCGTAGCAATGGCAGGATAGGTATTCCCGTTAGATAAATCAAAAGCAGAATCCGTTCCCATTAATGGGTTTACAAAATCCACCAGATCTTTACTGGCAATGTAGGCGTTGTTTTGTGCTTCTGAATTTGTATTCCCAAAAACGAAAGCAAGCAACAATATCCAGGAATATTTAATCATCATATTAATTTTAAATTTTATAACCTCTGCTGTATTTCCTTCTCAACTTTGTCTTAATTCCTAATTCTAAAAGCGAAGCGGTCTTGATTCTATTAGCGCAGCGGTCTAGACTCTAGTTGAGCTCCACCGCCTGGCCATGGCCTCTATATAATTGTAAAGGCCCTTCCAAATCAACTTCTATAAGCGTCACGTTAGCATCCAAATTTTTTGCTTGAGGCACTTCTATTCTCAAGATTCCTGGAATATTATTCCAAGCTGCACCACCATTTCTTTCAAAACTTAGTTCTTGACCATTCCCTACCACTTTGATGGATTTCACTTTATTTTGGATTCCTTTTAAGGAGATATAATTATTAGGCGTATCAAATAAGGCCAAATAGATTTTGGTTTCGTCTTTGCTTAGCAAGGTTGGGCCATAAAAATGTCCGTAAGGCAAACCTGCCTTAGAACCAAAAATCGCCGACTCATGTTTATTAACCCATTCGCCTAAAGCTTCCAAACGCTCCATTTCTGGTTCTCCAATAGTACCGTCAGGTTTTGGCCCAACATTCAACAATAGATTTCCACCGGATGAAATGACCTCAACAAAAGTTCTGATAATTTGAGATACGGGTTTGTAGTTGGTGTCTGATGGGAAATTCCCCCAGTTATCATTCATCGTCATACAAAATTCCCAAGCGCCGTCAGGTCTTACGATGGGTACACCTTGTTCTGGTGTGCTATAATCGCCATAAGTTTTCAAACGGGAATTGACGATCACTTTAGGGTTCCAGGCCAATAAAGAATCTTTTAAGGCCTCTGCTTGCCATTGTTCGCTCGATTTTTCCCAATCGCCATCAAACCAATATAAATCGGGATGAAAATTCGTGCTCAATTCTTTCAACTGACCATCATTAAACTTCAGAAAACGTTGCCATGCTGATAATTGGTTTTGATTTTTTTGAGGGTAATTCTTGCGCGTATCAGGACGTGGAAAAACCACATCATAATCCGGATGTGACCAATCGATCAATGAGTAATACAAGCCTACTTTTAAATCCTCTTTTCTTAAGGCATCCACAAATGGCGCGACCAAATCACGTTTTGCGGGCGTTTTTTCCTTCACATT
The DNA here is from genome assembly GCF_039916245.1 of Gelidibacter sp. Lineage (GTDB taxonomy): Bacteria > Bacteroidota > Bacteroidia > Flavobacteriales > Flavobacteriaceae > Gelidibacter. Next base: position 1,447 of record NZ_JBDSLS010000003.1, on the reverse strand, counting down.
TAAATGGCTGAATTTGGTATCCCACAATGCGACACCATCATGATGTTTGGTCGTCAAAACGGCATAACGCGCCCCTATCTTTTTAAACAATTTTGCCCATGCTTCAGGGTTATAGTTCTTGGCTGTAAACTGCTTTCCTTGCGCCATATAATCGTTATAAGGAATTTGCTTATGATACAAAGACCAGGATTCGCCAATCCCATTCACACCATAATATCCCCAGTGGAGAAAGATGCCGAGTTTAGCATCTTGAAACCACTCTAATCGTTCTTCTTTCGTTAGCTTTTCTTGCGCGGACATTGGACTGCCGATCATGAAAACGAATACTGCAATAATCTTAAAATATTTCATTCTTAATTAATTAAAATTTCATCCACAAATAACCAGGTATCGCCACCTTTTGGATTCGTTTTTAAATTTTTGGCGATCACTTTCACATATCTTACAGATTGCTCCTCAAAAGAAACTTTAAATTCTTTTAAATCGAAAGAAGGATTTTTAGCAAAGGCTCTTTTTTCAACGCCAACTTCTTTATAATTTTTTCCATCGTTAGAAACAGAAACGCTAACTTCAATTGGGAAATAAATGCCAGGCCCTTGATTTTCCATTGTACCTACGATGACTTCATGAATTGAAGTTTCTTCGCCCAAATCGACCACAGCTTCCATGTCTTTGCCTAACCAAGCTTGCCAATGGCCGTCGGTGAAATTCTTGGTACCACGTAAGGAATTAACCATTCCGAATTCGCCTTCTCCTTGATAACGGGAGTCATAAATTTCTTTGAACGTTACTTTTTTACCAACTGCTTTGTGAAACTGAATAGTCGTATTAAACGGCACGCCCATTGGTTTGTCATTTTTAAATAGCGACGCATGAATTTCAGTTGTTTTGTGGATTTTCAATGGCTCAGTATATTTGATGGCCTTATCCGAAAGTTTATCATCATTCAACGTATAACGAATATCGGCATCCGTAAACTCATTTTTCAAGCCAACCGAAACTTCCTTTGATTCCATATCAATGGTCACATCTTCCATAACCAAATAAGCACTTTTCGCATAGTTGATGCCCATATAATCGTAACGATCAAACATGGTTACAATCCGCTTTGAGAAATCTTCCCAATTACGTGATTCCTTAGTGGACCAAAGTGTTTCAGACAATGCGGCCAATCTTGGAAAAATCATATATTCCGAATGCTCTGTAGTTTTAATTTGTTCTGACCATAAATTCGCTTGTCCGCCCAAAACGTGTTTGGCTTCAACTTCAGTCATCGTGTCCACTGTTGGATCAAAAGTGTAAACTTGGCTCAACGGTGTGTAACCTCCCCAAGCTAAAGGCTCTTCGTTTTGCGGGCCTTGATAATGATCAAAATAACAATGCGATCCTGGTGTCATGATCACATCATGTCCTTCTGAAGCTGCTTTAAGACCACCATCAACACCTC
>NZ_JBDSLS010000002.1:0-2737 GCF_039916245.1 Gelidibacter sp. | reverse complement strand
GTTTGTTTAAGAAAATAAGGGAAGGTATAAAAGCAAAAGACACACCCTGGGACGCTGTGCAAATGGGTAGCGTGGTGTGTACTGTTGGTGCAAATATACCAATTTTATCTCGATTATTATATATAAGTATCATCTTTATTATTATCACTGAGACCGTTAATATTGTTCAACTTAGCACACTTTAAGTTAAATATTTACAAATAATAGCTCCATGTTGCATATGTAGATGTGCAATTTCTAGCGATAATTGCACATTGGACTATGCAGTATAGTTATATATCATAAAATTACATTCAAAATAAATGTCTAAAGTTCATCTAAATTATTTATTTAGCTAGACCTTAGTCACTTCAAAACCACTACTAAGCATATTGTTACGTATAATAAAATCTATATTTCATCTAAATCTCGTCTAAAGTTCGTTTAAAATTATAACTATTTAGCTAAACCTCTTATTGTAAAATATATTGGCTATTTCGGAGTGATTGTGCCATTATCCAAACATTTTTTTAAAGTCTTTCGTGAAATAATCTCGTACTGATTCGTTAACTCCCGTAGGTTTGTTATAGAAAAATAAGTTTATTTCAACTTCTTTATCGTGGTACTTTATTGTATGCCCCTTAAAGATATTTTCATAACCCTAGGCTTTATCTTCCGTGTTACCTGTTCCAACAACATTTCCTTTGGGGTCAATGAATTTTATTATCAATTTATCTGAATCTTTTGGTTTAAGCCAAAAAATAAAATCGAAAGAAGTTTCTAAATTCTTGCTCTCGAGTGTCGTAATATGGAATAGATACATTGTCTGTTGTTTCATCTATCTTGGAGAAATACCACCACTCATATTTTTCAAGTTTGTCTCTGTTTTCTTGAAGTTTTTTTAGAAATTCAATTTCTGAAGGAACCCATACAATGTGTTTGAAAAGTTGTTTGTGCGCATCCGAAGTTAGAATGATTGGATTGTAGTAATGCTCAACTAAAAAATCTGTATTTAATTCGAGTTTCAATCCGTTGTAAGTATAGTTGTTCGGTTTATCCTTCCGATTGAATAAATCGAGTTGTTCTTGTAATTGTTGGTCATCGAGTTTTTTTGCAGAATAAGCAGCAATAATATCACTTACTGAATCATATTCGGATTTACTGCCTTTTATTGAGTCAATAATTGCTTGTTCTAATAATTCAAGTTCATTATCAGGTAGGTTATCAACTTCTATTTTTTCAAAATGATTTATTTCAGTTAAAACAGGTTCAAAAGACTTTAAACGCTTAGGTTTCTGATGGAAGTGCTGATTTAAAAGCAAGAGATTATCTATAGGTTTTCGATTTGACTTTGAAATTGTAAAATTGAAATTTGTTTCTACTCTTATTTTTTCTAAAGCTGAAATTAAAGTCTTTGAGACATTGATTGGTGCTTGCATCAATACCACTTTATCTTTTTCACCTGAGCTTGCTCCAACAAATTCTATAAGGTCATTATATTCATCTTTGTTTATTGAATACGCAGGAATGTCTACGATTACCTCTTCATATTTTGGAATAACTAATTCTTGTGGTATGGAAGTCTTTGATATATGCTTTATGGTTTTCCAATCATCAGCATCCTTTTCTCTACTTAAATTTTCAGTAATATTTTTAATTACTTCTTTTTAGTAGCAAACAAAAACAAACTTTCTAACGGTAAGTTCCTTTTCAGAATGTCTGCTTTAGATTTTATGTCTATAAATCTAGAAAGCGTTTGTGTTTCCTCTGGACTTACTATGTAATCAAGACGTTTTCTAATACCCGAAACTGGTTGAATTCTTACTCCACGGCCTATTGCTTGTAATACAAATTTTTGTGCGCCTTCATCTACTCCAATATTGATAAAGTTTACCACATTAGGTCGATTACTGTCCCAGCCTTATGTGAAAATACTTATTTTTTGAGATTTTATGACCAAGCTTACTTTCATTTTTATTTACGTAGCACATTCAATTCCGGGCTTTAATCATATGATTATTTTAATTTGTTATGGTCTTAAGGCTTCCTGATTTAAAAAGGACCTGATGGTTGGTTTGAGGGAATGAAGAGAAAAGTTTTACTAGTGGATTTTTATTTCAAAGAAAATAAGATCCTTGCAGTTGTGATATAGAAGGGTTTGCCAGGATGCGATGTTCGTAATTCTGGAAAGCGCCCATTTAAAGTCCATTCAAAAATTTAATGTGAGTATGAAGCAGTGCCTCACTGAATTAAGAGAATAAAAAAACCCTTCGATTTGAAGGGTTTTAGTGGTCCCACCTGGGCTCGAACCAGGGACCACTTGATTATGAGTCAAGTGCTCTAACCAGCTGAGCTATAGGACCGGTTAAAGAGGATGCAATATTACTACTTATTTTAAAATACTACAACAAATTTAGGATTTTATCTCTTGACATAATTCAATCAAAACCCCATTGGTGCTTTTGGGGTGTAAAAATGCGACCAACTTATTATCGGCGCCTTTTTTAGGGGTTTTGTTGAGCACCGTAAAGCCCTCATTTGAAAGCCGTTCTATTTCTGCTTCAATATCATCAACGGCAAAGGCGATGTGATGGATGCCCTCCCCTTTCTTTTCAATAAATTTAGCAATAGGACTATCTGCCGAAGTCGCTTCCAATAATTCTATTTTATTGGGGCCTGTTTCAAAAAAAGAAGTGCGCACACCTTCGCTTTCAACAGCTTCAATTTTATAGTGTGGTTTTCCGAAAAGTGCAGCAAA
>NZ_JBDSLS010000001.1:0-28768 GCF_039916245.1 Gelidibacter sp. | reverse complement strand
AACGATACAAGATTAAGACACAAATTATTTTATTCGACAAAAAATATAATATTTCACTGACGTTGAGTACACGGGAAGATATGAGATTCCCCGTTTTGATAGGTCGAAAGTTTATATCCAAAAAATTCATAGTAGATGTTACTCAAAAAGACTTATCTTATAACAACAAAAATAAATAAGCATTGGGCGAACACTTTTACCCAATCACACTAATTTTTCATACACCCAAACTTTAAAGCAAAACGAGCTCAATGAACATTATTATATTATCCCGAAACCCTCATCTATATTCTACCCAACGCTTAGTAGAAGCTGCCAGACAACGCAAGCATCACTGTGAAGTGATCGACCCTTTGAAATGTGACATTATTATTGAAAAAAAGAATCCTGCCATTTTATATAAAGGCCGTCTTATAGAAAACATCGATGCTATAATTCCGCGCATTGGTGCTTCGGTTACCTTTTATGGAACTGCAGTAGTACGTCAGTTTGAAATGATGAAGGTGTTTTCAGTGGTGGAATCTCAGGCTTTGGTAAGATCTCGAGACAAACTGAGAAGTCTTCAAGTCCTTTCACGCGCTGGATTGGGAATGCCAAAAACTGTTTTTTCAAATTATACAAAAGACGCTTCTGAAGTCATTGCTTCTGTAGGTGGTGCGCCATTGGTCATCAAACTTTTAGAGGGCACGCAAGGTTTAGGGGTTGTTTTAGCAGAAACCAACAATGCCGCAGAATCGGTCATTGAGGCTTTTCACGGGTTGCAAGCTCGTGTAATTATTCAAGAGTTTATCAAGGAAGCCAAAGGTGCAGATATCCGAGCGTTTATTGTGGATGGAAATATTGTAGGTGCCATGAAACGTCAAGGAAAAGAAGGCGAGTTTCGTTCTAACCTTCACAGAGGCGGTACTGCAGAAATCATCCAACTTACAGATGAAGAGGAAAATGCTGCTTTAAAAGCTGCAAAAGTATTAGGCTTAGGTGTTTGTGGTGTGGACATGTTGCAATCGTCACGTGGCCCTTTAATTTTAGAAGTTAATTCTTCGCCAGGCCTTGAAGGCATTGAAGCTGCGACTAAAAAAGACATTGCAAAAAGCATCATCAGATATATTGAACGTAACGTTTAACCCTATTTATGCCTCAATTCAATAAAAACACGATCACTATTTTAGGTGAAGAGATTCCATTAGGCGCCTCGCGGGAAATCAATTTTAATATTGCAAAGCTCCACACCGGTACAAAAATAGAGATCCCCATTATTATTGAACGTGCCAAAATCCCTGGGCCAACTATTTTGTTTACGGCAGGTATTCATGGCGATGAAATCAATGGTGTGGATATCGTACGGCAACTTATCACAAGAAAAATTAACCGTCCAAAACGCGGCACTATTATTTGCATGCCGATTTTGAATATTTTTGGATTTTTAAACAGTACCCGCGCCTTCCCTGATGGTCGTGACCTGAATCGGATGTTTCCAGGATCGTCCAATGGGTCTTTGGCGAGCAGAGTGGCGCACAGGCTCATGCATGAGATTATCCCAGATGTGGACTTGATTATCGATTTCCATACAGGAGGCGCCAGCCGGTTTAATGCGGCGCAGATAAGGATTATTAAAGACCATCCGGAGTTGGATGAATTGGCACGAATTTTTGGCGCTCCGTTTGTGCTTTATTCGAATCATATTGCAAAATCGTTTAGAAATGCCTGTTATCAATTAGGGAAACCTATTTTACTTTATGAAGGCGGAAAATCGTTTTATGTAGATAATACCATTTCAAAAGTTGGCGTGGAAGGTGTCAAACGAATTTTGGCGCATTATGGCATGTTACACCACCGGATTGCCTGTTCAGCACCCAAAAGACCTACGGTATTTATTGAAGACAGCAAATGGATAAGAGCTCGACAATCAGGGATGTTTAAATCCATAGTAACTGTAAATACCAAGGTGAATGTTGATGATGTTTTGGGTCAAATTACGGATCCTTATGGTAAAATTTTTCACGAAGTAAAATCGACCATCGAAGGCTATATCATTAATGTGAATGAGGCCTCATTGGTGTATCAAGGCGATGCCTTATTTCATATTACGAAGCAGGTTAGAGCCTAAATATTTTCTTCATATTTAATTAAACCGAATACTTCTATCACTTTCTGTTCAGGCTTAATCCTGTAAACAATTGTATAACCTTTAAAAATGAGATCTCTAATATTTGAGTCATTAAAGTAAATAGATTTCTTATTCTTATAAGGCATATTAGACAGCATTTCAAGATTTGCAAGTAGATCGTTCTTAAATTTTCTGGCCGCCTGGGGTTTATCTGCAGTAATATATGCAATTTGTCTTGCAAGTTTTAAAGAGAAACTTTTTAGAATTTTAACTTGCATGTTTAGATAAAACCTTTTCTAACAGCATGTCAAGTTCATCAATAGACAAAAAATCCGATGACTCGGAATCTAAATCCTTCAACTGCTCGTCAAGATAAACTTTAGTAGAATGATATCCCTCATCGACAATTTGTACATCTTCAGGATTACATTTTTGAATTATCTCCAAAAAAGCATCATAAAATTCCTTACTGATTTTAAGCTTAATTATTTCCATAACTAATGGTTTTATATCAAATTTACAAAAGATTATGATATGATTATTAATACCTAGAAAATAGTATTTTTACAATATGACTAAATCAGAATTAAGACGACTCTATAAACAAAAACGACAGGAACTTTCCCCTGAGACGATTGAAACCTATAGTTTGGACATTTCCAATCAATTGCTACAACTACCCATTTGGAATGCTTCATTTTACCATATATTTTTAAGTATTACAGAACATAAAGAGGTCAATACGGACTATATCCTTAATATTTTATCTGGAAAAGATAAGAACATCGTCATTTCGAAAACTGATTTTGAAAGTTTAAAAATGATTCACTATCTGTTATTGGACACCACCGTCATCAAGAAAAATAGCTGGAACATTCCAGAACCTGTTGACGGGATTGAAGTCACTACTGATAAAATTGATGTGGTTTTTGTGCCGCTTTTAGCCTTCGACCAAAAAGGACATCGCATTGGTTACGGAAAAGGCTTTTATGATAAATTCTTATCCGAATGCCGACCAGAAACCTTGAAAATAGGACTCTCTTTTTTTGAAGCTGAAGATGAATTTAAAGAGGTTCACTCAGGCGATATCGCATTGGATTTTTGTGTGACTCCAAATAAGCATTATCGCTTTTAAAAAAACCGATTAAACGCACCTTTATACGTTAATTTGTGAAAAAGCACTACTTTTGAGCTTTGGATTTCCCCACCTATCCCATTTACCATGCAAAAAGAGCAAATATTCCCAGACGTCATCCTAAATCCTGATGTCGGCTATTGGCAAATAAATGACAATCAAATAAGCTGGTCCGCTTCCTTTCTTGATATCATTGGATGCTCTGCCCAGGATGTGCATATCGATTTAAACTATTTTCTCTATACGGTATTAGAAGCAGGACAGCGGGACATTTTCAGGTACAACTATTTCCGGTTATTAAAGGATGGCGAAGATTTTGAACAGTCCCTAACACTCAGATGCAAAAATGGGATCTTGAAGGAATTCAAATGCAAGTCAGCGCTCAAATTGTCGCAAAAAAACGGCTATTCCAATTCAAAGATTATTTCGTTTATACCTCTCAAGATAAAACCTGACGCTCACGTAAAAGATGATAACTTTTTTTACCGAGAAACTGCTGAAATGAACTCCACTGGAAGTTGGTATGTTGATTTTATAAAAAAGCGTACTTATTGGGACCAAGAAACCAGACGTATTTTCGAATATCCCGAAGATTACATTCCATCCTTTAAACATGCTGCGAGTTATATTGCCAAGGACCATTTAGAGCTTGCTCACCAATTGTTTCAGCAATGTGCAGCCCATGGCAAATCTTTCAAAACAGAAATAAAAGCGCTCACCGCCCACCAGCGTGAATTTTGGGTAAAGGCCATTGGCAAACCCGTCTATAATGACCAAAAAGAAATTGTCGGACTACGCGGTGTTTTTCAGGATATTGATGATAACAAACTCAAAGAACTCAGCCTTCAAAAAACCGCAGAAATCATTTCATCACAGAATAAACGACTTTTCAATTTCGCCCATATCGTTTCTCATAATTTGAGATCGCATACGAGCAATCTTTCACTCATTATGGAATTAATTGAAGAAACAACTGACGAAACTGAAAAAGAGGAACTCCTTGCGAGTATCAAAGACGTTTCTGAGAGTTTAAATTCAACCATAGAACATCTCAACGACGTGGTAACCATTCAAACGCGAACCGATCAAAATAAGGTCAAAGTCAATTTTCAGGATGCTTTGGATCTGGTGCTAAAATCGATTATCAGCCTCATTATTAAGAAAGACGTTACGATTCACTCAGATTTTAAGCAAGTCAAAAGCATCAATTACATCCCAGCTTATCTGGAAAGTATATTTTTGAATTTGATCACCAATGCTATAAAATACAGTCAACAAGACCGAACCGCCATTATAGCGATACGAACTTATATGGAAGACGGTAAAACCATTCTGGAGATCAGTGATAACGGCATGGGAATTGACCTTGAAAAATATGGCAAAAACCTTTTTGGAATGTATAAAACGTTTCATCGCAATGAAGATGCTGTTGGTATTGGCTTGTTCATCACAAAAAACCAAATAGAGTCCTTGAATGGCGAAATCTTTGTAGAAAGCATTTTGGACCATGGAACGACATTCAAAATACAATTTTAAACATGAAAAATACGACCTCCCTCGCTTGTATTATTGATGACGATAATCTTTATGTCAGACTTCTCAAAAAAATTATTTTAACCCGAAAATTGTGCGAAAACCTACTGGTGTTTAACGATGGCAGAGAAAGCATCGATTATTTTGAAACCTTGTTGCAAAATTTAAACGAAGATAAAATTCCAGATATTATTTTTATTGATCTCAATATGCCGATAATGGATGGATGGGAATTTATTGAGCGCTTTACAAAAATTGAAAAACTATTCAAGAAGGTCATTACCCTTTATATTGTAAGTTCTTCGATTGATCCTGCCGATATCAAACGCGCCAAATCCTTGTCAAACATAAAAGATTACTTGATTAAACCGACACATATCAAAGAGCTGGAAAATATTTTCAGACAAACTGCATAATTTAAATTCACCTGATATTCTTTGGAACTGAAGAGAAATATCGCATGTCCCTTTAGATTAATGCGCAAGTTACCTAAAAGCTATTCGTTTTCTTTAGTAGTAGCTTGGGCAATAGTCTCTTCCTCATGCTCATGAAAAGCTTTTTTATTGAAGACAATCAACATCCCGATTCCGGTACTAATTGCCATGTCGGCCACATTAAAAACGGGTTCAAAAAAAGTAAAATAATCCCCTCCAAAAAACGGAATCCAACTTGGCAAGACACCTTTCCAGATTGGGAAATGTAACATATCCACCACCCTCCCATGAAATACAGTATCATAGCCTATTTCAGGTAAAAACGTTGCAACTTGACTATAGCTGTCCGTAAATATGATGCCATAAAATACAGAGTCTATAATATTTCCCAAAGCACCAGAAAAGATCAGTGCAATGGCCACAATAAGAATTTTAGACCCCTTCTTTTTGACCGCATTTACCAACCAATAGCCAATACCAATGACGGCGACAATACGGAAAATAGTGAGTGCTAATTTTGCCGTCCTATCGGAAATGCCCGTTATGAAATCACTGAGTTTGGTGCCCCAAGCCATGCCATCATTTTCTACAAATAAGATGTGAAACCAATCAAAAACTTCAATTCTGTGGTGTAAAGAAAACTGGGTTTTAATATAAAATTTACTGATTTGGTCAATCAACAAAATGATGATGATTACTAGGATTGCTTTTTTTAGGGACATAACATTTCCCACGAAAGTGGGAATCTTTTTTAATGACGATTATAACTGAAATTCGTATTCAATCTAATAATGACAATCTAATTTTAAGTAAAAATAAGATTACGATAGAAAACCTAGCTTCTATATTGACATGCGATAAACAAAAAAACACTTCTAAAGTTGAAGTGTTTTTTATGTAATTGCAATATAAAATTATATTCACGAGATCAGCTACGCTGAATCTTCGATTTATTTTATTGTTGCATGTTTTTAGCTTCAATACTCAAAGTCGCATGAGGCACGAGTTTTAAGCGCTCTTTGCCAATCAATTTACCGGTCACTCTACAAACCCCAAAAGTTTTGTTTTCAATGCGTATCAACGCGTTTTTAAGATCTCGAATAAATTTTTCCTGACGGATGGCCAATTGCGAGTTCGCTTCTTTACTCATCGTTTCACTGCCTTCTTCAAAAGCCTTAAAAGTAGGAGATGTATCATCAGTACCGTTATTAAGGTCATTCATATAAGCACTTTTGATAAGGTCTAAATCATGAATTGCTTTTCTAATTTTTTCCTGAATGATTTCTTTAAACTCGGCTAAATCTTTGTCTGGATATCGAATGTTTGTGTCTTGGTTCATAATTTTAAAATTTTTGAATAAACAGCTTGGTATTTACATCGTCGAATGCAATCTCTATACCATCATTTAAGTGTTCTAAAATCTTCAACTCTTCGGTTAAGGTCTCGGTTTTTATGTAATCTAAGTTCTTGTTTATTGCGTTAATAATTTGTTCATCTTTTTGGAAGTGAACCACAATCCTATCAGTAAGCTCATAACCGGAATCCTTTCTTAAATTTTGAATGCGGTTTACCAATTCTCTTGCAATCCCTTCACTTTTCAATTCTTCAGTAATCGTCACGTCCAAAGCTACCGTTAGCGCTCCTGAACTTGCCACGAGCCAGCCTTCAATGTCTTGAGAGGTAATCTCTACATCTGAAAGTTCCAAAGTAATACTTTTTCCATTAACTTCCACATCTAAAGTGCCGTTTTGTTCAATTTGCTTGATATCTTTTGCTTCAAAGTTACCAATCAACTGCGCCACTGCTTTCATGTCTTGACCAAAGCGTGGTCCAAGCACTTTAAAGTTAGGTTTTATTTGTTTTACCAAAATATCGGAAGCATCTTCCAATACCTCTATTTGCTTGACGTTAACCTCAGATTTTATTAAATCTGCCACCGCCATGATCTCGTTTTTTTGCTCTTCACTAAAAACAGGAATCATGATTTTTTGTAGAGGCTGACGCACTTTAATTTTCTCTTTTGCTCTTAACGACAACACTAAAGATGAGATGGTTTGAGCAGCTTCCATTTTGCGCTCCAATTCCTTATCAATAATGCTTTCGTCAAAAACAGGGAAATTAGATAAATGCACACTTTCAAAAGGTTCCTTCTTGGTAACGGCATTCAAATCCAAATAGAGTTTATCCATATAAAAAGGGGCAATTGGCGCGCCCAATTTGGCAATGGTCAACATACAGGTGTACAAGGTTTGATAGGCCGAAATTTTATCTTGCTGATAATCGCCTTTCCAGAAACGTCTTCTACTCAAACGCACATACCAGTTACTTAAATGATCCTGGGTGAAATCAGATATGGCACGCGCCGCTTTGGTTGGCTCATAATCGGCATAATACTCATCTACCTTTTGAATCAAGGTATGCAATTCAGATAAAATCCAACGGTCGATTTCTGGACGATTTTCCAAAGGTATTTCAGCTTCAGAATAATTGAAGTTATCTAAATTGGTGTATAAAGTAAAGAACGAATAGGTATTGTAAAGCGTTCCGAAAAACTTCCGTTTCACTTCTTCAACGCCTTCCAAGTCAAACTTTAGGTTATCCCAAGGATTAGCGTTAGAAATCATATACCAACGCGTTGCATCAGCGCCATAAGTGTCCAATGTTGTAAACGGATCCACAGCATTCCCCCAACGTTTGGACATTTTCTGTCCGTTTTTATCGAGAACTAAGCCATTTGAAACGACATTTTTATAAGCTACCGAATCAAAAACCATAGTGGCAATAGCATGCAAGGTATAAAACCATCCACGCGTTTGATCCACACCTTCAGCGATGAAATCAGCCGGGAAAGCTTTGTGCTCATCAATTAATTCCTTGTTTTCAAAAGGATAATGCCATTGTGCATAAGGCATCGCTCCAGAATCGAACCAAACGTCGATCAAATCCGTTTCACGTGCCATTGGTTTTCCTGATGGAGATACCAATACAATCTCATCCACAATATTCTTGTGTAAATCTATTTTAGCATAATTTTCTTCGGAATTGTTACCGATTTCGAACTCGGCGAAAATATCCGCAGGCATAAATCCTTGTGCTACGGATTTCTGCATTTCCGCTTTTAACTCCTCAACAGATCCAATACAGATTTCTTCCTTACCATCTTCAGTTCTCCAAATTGGCAATGGAATTCCCCAATAACGGGAACGCGATAAATTCCAATCGTTCGCATTCGCCAACCAATTTCCAAAACGTCCTGTACCTGTTGATTTTGGTTTCCAATTGATGGTTTCATTCAATTCGAACATTCTGTCTTTGACATCCGTAACTTTGATAAACCATGAATCCAAAGGATAATACAAGATAGGTTTATCCGTACGCCAGCAATTTGGATAGCTGTGCTTATATTTTTCGACCTTAAAGGCCTTGTTTTCATTCTTTAATTTGAGGGCCAAACGTTCGTCAACGCTTAAATATTCTTTAAGATTGGCAATCACAGATTTCAAACTCTCCTTTTGCTTTTCGTATTCTGCAACGAGCTCGTCATCTGCTAAATATTCCGATTTTACATATTCGCCTGCAAAACCATAAAAATCATCTTTGACCTCTTTTCTAAAACGTCCTTGCAAATTGACCAATGGCACCAAATTTCCGTTTTCGTCTTTGACCAATAGCGGTGGCACTTCTGGAACAGCTTGTTTAGCTACCAAGGCATCATCCGCTCCAAAAGTTGGCGCTGTATGGACAATTCCGGTTCCATCTTCAGTGGTTACGAAATCGCCAGAAATAACTCTAAAGGCGTTTTCGGGATGGTCGTTTGGAAGTGCATACGGCAATAATTGCTCATAAGTAATCCCAACTAAATTGATGCCTTTGAATTCTTTGACAATGAAATAAGGAATCTTCTTATCCCCAGCAGTATATTCTAATAATTCTGGTTTGGTTTCAACCCTTTTGAATTTTCCATCAAATTGATTGTTAACCAAGGGTTTTGCTAGAATAACATTGAGAGGTTCAAACGTGTACTGATTATATGTTTCTACCAATACATAATCGATTTTTGGACCAACGGTCAGCGCGGTGTTACTCGGCAAAGTCCATGGAGTTGTCGTCCAAGCCAAAAAGTAAATATCGCCTTCATTTTGTAAAAAATCAGGAAGCGAATCTGCATTGGCTTTAAATTGCGCAACCACCGTCGTATCCGTCACATCCTGATAAGTGCCAGGCTGGTTAAGCTCATGAGAACTTAATCCTGTACCGGCTTTTGGAGAATAGGGCTGAATGGTATAACCTTTATAAAGCAACTTCTTGTTATAGATTTCCTTTAACAACCACCAAACACTCTCCATATATTTTGGCTCATAGGTAATATATGGATCGTCCATATCTACCCAATAACCCATTTTTTGAGTCAGCTCATTCCAGGCATCAGTGTAGCGCATGACTGCTTTTCGGCAGGCCGCGTTATAATCTTCCACTGAAATGGTTTTCCCGATATCCTCTTTGGTAATACCAAGTTCCTTTTCTACACCCAATTCAATTGGCAACCCGTGGGTATCCCAACCAGCTTTGCGTTTTACCTGAAAGCCTTTCATGGTTTTGTAACGTGGGAAAATATCTTTTATGGCACGCGCTAAAACGTGGTGCACTCCTGGTAATCCGTTTGCAGAAGGTGGCCCTTCAAAAAACACAAACGGCGTGCTGCCTTCTCTTGTTGTTACGCTTTTATCAAAAATGTCATTTTCCTTCCAATAATTGCGGATTTCTTCTGCAACTTTCGGTAAGTCAAGTCCTTTATATTCAGTGAATTTACTGCTCATTATTTCCTTAATTCTAATCGAAGTGCGAAATTAATGATTTTTAGTAAATTAGAAGGCCAAAATTAAGTAAAATGAGGGCTTGTGAGAGCTATGTTAAAAACTCAAATACCGACGGATGATTTGTTGGTGGAAAACACCGACAAAGCTAAAAGCTAATGGTCCTTTTGAAAGGCCTTTTGGAAACGTTTTGCTTTTTCCAATAGCACTTTTTGTGTGGCATCATCCATCTTGGATTCAGAAATGACTTTGCTTTTCTGAATATACATTTTGTTGGGCGTTTCACTTAAATTGGTGTCGATCAACACCAAATTACCATCTTTGAAATAATAGGTCTCTGAAATGGTTTTATCGGTCATTTCCACATTTTTTATCTTAATGAGCTCGTTGGTTTTCTCATCAAAATAAACACTGTACTTGAATTTTCCGATATCTTTAAAACCTTCGGCGTCGGTTAGGGCGCCTTCGACCATTTCTTCTTTTAAATTGGAATTCTTATCCACCTGGGAAATATAGGTATTCGTTTCTTTAGTAATAATCGCGATGGATTTACTAGGTTTTGGACCGCAGGAAACGAATAGACTTAGGACAACTATGATTTGAAGGACTTTTGTTTTCATTTATGGATTATTGAGTAATTTTTTTAAAGTTTTTGGGTTCATGCGATTATTGAAGAAACTAAAAAGATTTTTTGGCTATGAGGATTCATTTTAAAGTAAAGTGAAACGTTTTTATGAATAATTGCTTTTCTAATTTCCAACTCAGCATTTATAGTAGGAAAATCGACTTGATTACGCTTTATTTTATTCAAAAAAGCATTTGTTAAATCATGAAACTCTTTGACTTCCTTAAAAGTCCATTTCGATTTCAGATTTTCTATGGTTTCGAAATATGTTATCTTAGCAAATTTTGTCCAAACAATTTCCATAGTACTACAAACCGTAAGTTCTACTTACTTCTTCCATGACTTGCTCATGATAAAATGTATTACCGTTTTCTAAGTCTTTCAAACCCGCTTTTATAAAGATTTTTTCATCCTCTGATATTTCATCAGACCATGAATCATCATTTTCATTTTTGACTTCTATAATCTTAGAAATAATTCGTTCATCTTTGAGTCCGATTAACCATTCCAAGAGTTTATATTTTTCCAATTGAATATCCATAGTTGTTAAATTTTAATATTAAAGATAACGATTAACTTCAACATGCTAAACCAAAAAACTGACCAAATCCTCAATTTTAGAAATCAATTGGATTTTGATAATGGTGTTTTTGAGTGCTATTTTATTGTATTTGGATACGAAAATGGTTGAAAAGCCTAGTTTTTCAGCTTCTAAAATACGTTGTTCCACCCGTTGCACAGGACGGATTTCTCCAGAAAGACCAACCTCGGCGGCAAAACAATAATCTTTAGGAATGGCTACATCTTC
This sequence comes from Gelidibacter sp., assembly GCF_039916245.1. Lineage (GTDB taxonomy): Bacteria > Bacteroidota > Bacteroidia > Flavobacteriales > Flavobacteriaceae > Gelidibacter. The sequence goes on along the minus strand of NZ_JBDSLS010000001.1, from coordinate 17,312 downwards.
ATTGGAGGACAACACCGACGCCACCACCGCTAAATCAATCGCAGGATCATCGACTGAAATTCCGCCGGTAATGTTCAAAAACACGTCCTTGGCACCCAATCTAAATCCGGCACGCTTTTCTAAAACGGCCAACAGCATGTTCAAACGCTTGGCATTAAATCCGGTGGCCGAGCGTTGCGGCGTTCCATAAACTGCCGTACTTACCAAAGCTTGCACTTCAATCATTAAAGGACGCATTCCTTCTAAGGTCGATGCTACGGCATTACCAGAAAGTTCTTCGTCTTTTTTGGAAATCAAAATTTCGGAGGGATTGGAAACTTCACGCAAGCCTGAGCCCTGCATTTCGTAAATACCCAATTCATTGGTAGAACCAAAGCGGTTTTTATGTGCTCTTAAAATTCGGAAGACATGATTGCGATCGCCTTCAAATTGCAATACGGTATCCACCATATGCTCCAATATTTTTGGACCGGCGATATTCCCATCTTTAGTGATATGGCCGATTAAAATAACTGGGGTTGCGGTTTCTTTCGCGAATTTGATCAGCTCGGTCGTGCATTCCTTGATTTGTGAAATGCTTCCTGAGGACGATTCGATATAATCGCTATGTAAGGTTTGAATGGAATCAATAACGACGATATCGGGCTCCAAAGCCTCAATTTGCTTGAAGATGTTCTGAGTCTTTGTTTCGGTTAGGATATAACAATTCGCGCTGCGCGGATTGATACGCTCGGCGCGCATTTTGATTTGCTGCTGACTTTCTTCACCAGAAACGTAAAGTGTTTTATAAGGCAGTTTTAATGAAATTTGAAGCAGAAGCGTACTCTTGCCGATACCGGGCTCACCGCCCAGTAAAATCAAGGAGCCTGGAACGATACCACCACCAAGAACGCGATTGAACTCTTCATCTTCGGTATTCATCCGCGCTTCTTGCGAAACGTCAATTTCATTAATACGCAAAGGTTTTGAAGCACGCTTTACCGTGGAAGTTGGCGTTTTCCAACTCGACTTCTCTTCCTTTTGGATAACTTCCTCAACAATGGAATTCCATTCTTTACAGGCCGTACATTGTCCTTGCCATTTAGAATATTGACTGCCACAGTTTTGACAGAAAAAAGTTGTTTTTAATTTAGCCATCCTTCAAAGTTTAAGCTAAAATAAAACTAATTCCGGTAAGAGTTCTTATTAAAAATCTTAATTGATCCTTTGTTAATCATCAATATCACTTTCATTATCATCTACGGCGATTGTAGTCAGTCCTTCAACTTTTAAAAGAATCAAATCTTTGTTGATATGCGGTGTAGATTCTAAATCCAATGCAGATTCATAGAGTTTTTTGGCACGCTTGGTTTTCCCTATTCTTTCAGCATGCAGCGCCATATAATAGGTACCATAAGAGGTCGTAGGATCTTGTTTGTTGGCCAGTTTCCCTATTTTTTCAAGAGAAGCGACATCACCGCGTTGCTCGGCAGCTTTGATAATTTTTTCAAATTCATCTTCAGAAATCGGCTTGTTGATGCCAAATAAATCGTCAATCTTTTTGTAACGCTTAGTAATATAAGTATCTAAAGTGCCGTCGTAGGTAAGAATGTCGTTTTTAAACTCTCTATCGCTAATAGGTTTATACAACTCAAATATTTTATCCAAGGCTTGAGATAAAGCACCAGTCACTAGCGTATAATGAGAATCTCCTTTAAAGTCATCAAAATAGTACTTCAAGGCTTTGTTATTTAATTGTCCTAATTTTTCGTTGGCCTCAAGAATACCAGTTCGAAGTGGTGCAAGGTCATCCTCACTCGTTGCCATATAATAAAAAACATCTTCTTTTAACCATTTCAATCGTTGAGCGATATTATCATCCATTTTCCCTATAAAATCTGGACTTAAATTAACATAGGCCTTAAACAACGGATCATCTTTCAATAAGAAAGAGTTCATGAAATTCGCCATAAGGTCATGGCCAACAGCAACTTTAAACTTACTCGTTTTATATTTGCGATCAATATGGGGGATTAATTCGGTGCTGATAAACTCATAAAATCGTGCTCCAAATTCAATAGGCACGCCTGAAATCTCATCATGATAGCTGTCGTAAAACCGATCTTTACCTTGAATAACACCTACAACAATGGCTTCTGGCATTTTATCAAAGTACGTTTGAAACGCAACCTGCCCAACAACAGGCTCAAACAAATAGTCGGCATCAAAAACCAAAATAACGGGATACTTTAAATTGGAATCCGCATCGTAGTCCTTAGGAAGCCTAATTTTCAATTCTCTGGTGGAATTTAACTTTCGGGACTCGAACTGTTCATAAATTGTTTGTGCGTTTATCGAAATACTGCACAGCAAGATGAATATAAAAAACAGGGCCTTTTTCATCGCTAAGTAGGTTTAAGTTTGGTCGGGTAAATATATACAAATTATAGTTAATCTGTATAAATTATTCGATGAAATGCAGTATTTGGCTATTTTTGATGTTTTAATTTGTAAATTTTATCTAACAACATCTCCTTGTCAATAAAATCTGAAGCCTTTAAAAGCAAGCCAGATTGGTAGCTGTGCAACGCCTTTTTGACATTATTTTCGTTTTCCCAATACATTCCTGTATAGTAGGCACTTATCATGGATTCTGGATATTCTTTTTGCGCCAATTTCGACAAATCTCTCAGTGCGTCGCGATCATCTTTTTTCATCCCAGCAGCCGCGACAGCTCTGATATCATTTTCGACCACCTTTTTCTCAAATCCGTAGAAAAACTTAATGTCGGCATACTTCTTTTGAAGATATTTAAAAGGACCTTCCGCATAGGTCAAAACCTGATCCGTATATTCCTTTTTGTTGATGGGTTTGTACAAAGAAAATATTTCATTTAAAGCCTTCGGAATGCCTAAACCCACCAATGAGTAATGGTCAGCATCCGTAAAATCATCAAATCTATAATGCATTTTGGAATTGCTTATAATGCCCAATCGTGCGTTATGGTCAACAATTTTTCCTTTTAAACTGTCAATATCATTATCTGCCGTGGCCATATAATAGAAGGTATCTGTTTTTAAGCCTGTAACCCGATCTAGAACCCTTCCCGACATTTCGGGAGCCAAATCTGGGCTCAGCAAAATGAACGCCCTAAAGATGGGATTATCCTTAAACAAATAATAGTTAATGAAATTGGCACTCAAATCGTGTCCAGCAACAATTCTAAATTGGGAAACATTGTATTTACTTTCAATAAAAGGAATCAATTCCATCCCAATAAACTCAAAAAAGGAAGCACCTTCATGAGCAGGAAAAAAGATTTCCTTGTCGTAAAACAGGTCTTTTTCGCGACTTTTACCTTGATTAATACCCACTACAACACATTGCGGCATTTCCCCCCAATAAGCCTGATAATCAATATTGCCAGCAAATGGTTCAAATAAATAATCCCCATCTAAAACAATGACCAAAGGATATTGAAACTTATCTTCGGAATTATAATTTCTCGGCAACTGGATCTTTAGGTCTCTCGTTTCTCCTAATTTTAATGATTCAATAGGCTGGTAGATCACCTGTGCATCCATGAAGATACTGAAGAGAAACAATAGAAATAGGGTAATCTTTTGCATGTGGTAGGAAAATTAATATTAGCTACGGCAAGGTAAAAAATTATTCGGTTTTTTCACCGGCCTTATTAAATGATTAAAAAAGCATCATGCTTTAATTACTGTCTTTGTTTTGCTATTATAGATAGGTAAAAACAAGAACGAAAGACTTCCCATAATAATAATCATTAAGGTTTGGGAAGACCAAATAATCCATCCAAAAGCGATACTTGGATTTTCTGGAATAGCAAAAAGAGAAAAAGCCGCACCAATGGCCAATGGATATACAAAAATACCCCCATTAGTAGCCGCAACGGTAAAGCTTCCTGCAATAAATGCGATTAACAAGGCACCAATGGAAACCCCGTTTAAATCATCGACCGCCAACGAGGTTACATAAAACATCAGGACATACATCAGCCAAATAAACAAGGTATGAAAAATGAAGGCCCATTTCTGCTCCATCTTAAAGATACTCAAAATCCCCTCCAATAATCCACGAACAAAATCCCTCACTTTCAAAGCAATCTTAGATTGACTTTTTTTAAGGAACAAAAATATGACAATGCAAAAAACAAGACCTAATACCCCTAAAAGCATCAGCTTTTTTGGCTGAAAGGATTTCTCCAAAAGGTCAAAAATAAAATCAAATTGGATTAAAAGCGTCACCGCAACAATACTCAGCAGTAGGACTAAGTCAGCCATCCGTTCGGCAATTATAGTACCAAATGACTTTTGAAAGGGCACGCCCTGATAATTTGTGAGAACCGCTGCGCGTAATACTTCTCCAGATCTTGGAATGCCAAAATTGGCCAAATAGCCAATAAAAACGGCCATGACACTATTGGGAAACCTCCAAGAATACCCCATAGGTACAATCAGATATTTCCATCGATAGGCCCTTGACAAATTACTTAACAATCCAAAAAGCATTCCTAGGGCAATCCAACCGTAGTTTGCCGTTTTAAAATAAGGAATGATTTCATCAATGGGTAATTTTGAAAAGGTGTACCATCCAAAAAAAGCAGCCAATAAAACCGGCAGGGCAATCCGTAGTGTTTTTTTAGTCTTTGGGTTCAATACTACTTGAGTAAGTTGGTCGCTTCATCAGGAAAAACCAAAGAAGGTTTAAATGTCCTGGCCTCTTCCAGATCCATAAACGCATAGGTGATTAAAATAAGCGTATCGCCAACGGCCACTTTTCTTGCTGCAGCACCGTTAAGGGTTATTTCGCCAGAATTTCTAGGACCAGGAATCACATAAGTATCCAACCGTTCGCCATTGTCATTATTGACAATTTGAACTTTTTCGCCTTGAATCATATTGGCGGCATCCATTAAATCTTCGTCAATGGTAATACTTCCAATATAATGAAGTTCAGCTCCCGTACATTTGACACGGTGTATTTTCGATTTTACAACTTGTATTTGCATATGGCAAAGGTAATTAATTTAGCGCTATATTATCAATAAGTCTGATGTCTCCAACAAACACGGCAATAAACGCTCGGTATGATTTTAATTTTGATTTTCTTTTCACGGATTCCAAGGTAGCTTCATCAGCAATGGTAAAATATTCCAAGGCAAACAAATCCTGCTTACCAAACTGTTTGACAACCCATTCCGTGACTTCATGAGCACTTTCTGTACCAAAACGCTCTTTGGCAGTTTTTAATATTTTATATATAAAAGGCACGGCTTCCCTCTGACTTTCCGTTAAACGTTCGTTTCTGGAACTCATCGCGAGCCCGTCGTCAGCCCTGAAAATCTCACAGCCAATAATTTTTACCGGCAAATGATACTTTTCTACCATCTTTTCGATGATTCGTAATTGCTGAAAATCCTTCTTTCCAAAGTAAGCCACATCGGGCTTTACGATTTCGAAAAGTCGTTTCACAATGGTTCCGACCCCATCAAAATGACCTTTACGAAACTTCCCTTCCATTTGATGTTCCAAACCATCGAAATCAAAATTTTCGGAAGCTATGTCATCGCCATAGATATCATCGGGTGATGGGGCATAAACGATGATATCATTGGAAAGTTTTTTCAATAATTCCAAATCGTTCTCCAAGCTTCTCGGATATTTCTCAAGATCGGAGACGTTGTCAAACTGGGTCGGATTGACAAAGATACTGACCACCATTTTCGTGTTTTCCAGCAAACCTTGCTTAATTAATGACAAATGTCCCGCATGCAAAGCACCCATAGTGGGCACAAAACCAAGACTTTGATTTTGGCCGCTCAGACCGTCTAGAGCCTGTCTTAACTCTTCTTTTTTATGGCAGATTATCATCCTATAACAAAAAATTAACTCGGTGCAAACTTAAGATTTTACCAACAATCTGCATAAAATTTCGTACTTTTGCGTGTTTTAATTTTTAATTTTTTAAATACGTAATTTATGAAAGATAAGAGAATATTGTATGTGTCTTCCGAGGTTGTACCTTATTTGCCTGAAACTGAAATTTCTTCAATGTCATTTGAAGCACCAAGAATGGTAAATAAACAAGGTGGACAAATACGAATATTCATGCCAAGATATGGAAACATAAATGAACGTAGACATCAACTGCATGAAGTAATAAGACTTTCAGGCATCAACCTAGTCATCAATGACCTGGACATGCCTTTAGTGATCAAAGTAGCCTCAATCCCTAAGGAAAGAATTCAGGTTTATTTTATTGACAACGAAGAATATTTTAAAAGAAAAGCAACGTTAACGGATGAAGATGGAAATCTTTATCCAGACAACGATGAGCGTGCCATATTTTTTGCCAAAGGCGTTATTGAAACCGTAAAAAAACTAAATTGGGCACCAGATGTCATTCATGTTAACGGATGGTTGGCCTCGTTGCTCCCTATCTACCTCAAAGAGTATTACAAAAACGAACCTTTATTCGCTGAAAGTAAAATTGTGACCTCTGTATACAATCAAAGCTTTGATGGAACGTTAGACATGAATATGATCAACAAAGTGAAATTTGACAACATTGATGAAGCCGCTATTAAGGTACTAGAAACCCCTAATTACATTAACATCATGAAGGTCGCAATTGACTATTCAGACGCCATCATAAAAGGTTCAGCTGAACTCCCTAAAGAACTGGAAGACTATATTGAAGCTTCCAAAAAGCCTTTTCTGGAGTATTTTTCGCCAGAAGATTTTGCCGAACCCTATTCTGAATTCTATAACAACACCATACTGAACTAAAAACCAACTAAACCTGTGTTATTTCCTTTTAAACCCATCTAAAGATCATAATGAGAAACAAAAAACCCGCCTTGAAAAACCTATTTGTTCTAGTTATATTAACGACTGCGTTCGTTGCATGTGACAAAGATTTTATATCTCTTGACTCAGATATTTCTGGAGAAAATAATTTTGGTGTTTCTGATAACAAGTATGAGGTCATCGCCTATACCAAAAAACTTGGCCCAGTTCAAACGAATGGGTTGCCTTCCAATTTATTTGGTGTTTATAAAGACCTGGTTTATGGTAATACTACAGCAAATTTAGTAACCCAATTGTCACCAACCGTAATGGATCCAAAATTTCCTGCGGAAACAACATTGGACTCTGTAGTCGTGACTATTCCTTATTTCAGCACCTCTAAAGGCATTGAAAAAGGTGTAACAACTTATAAGTTAGACTCGATTTTCGGAAATGGCCCTATCAACTTCAAACTTTATGAGAACACCTATTTTCTGAGAAGCTTTGATCCAAGCTCAGGATTTGACACGCCTCAAAAGTATTATTCAGACCGTTCTTTATCGGCTTCAAGTCAAATTCCCTTGGCTTCATTGCGCGGCACAGAATTACTTAATGTTACCAAATTTAATCCAAGCAACAAAGAGATCAAACTTAAACACGGAGCAGATAGTACACTGTTAGCGCCTGCTATGCGATATAAAATGGATCCTAGTTTCTGGAACAATAAAATCATTAGTAAAGGAGGTAGCGCAGAACTGAGCAATACAAACAACTTTCAGAATTACTTCAGAGGCATTTATTTTGAAGCTGAGGCTATCGGTAACGATGGCAACATGATGCTCCTTGATTTAGGATCGACCAATGCAAATATCACCTTGTATTACAGTTCACCTTCAACTGGGACTGACGACGAACGTGTCAAAGGCACATATCGCTTGAATTTTTCAAATAATAAAATCAACTTTTTTGACAATGATTTTACGCTAGCAATTCCGGAAGGCAATCCAATTACAGGCGATGAAAAATTGTACCTTAAAGGTGGACAAGGCGCCATGGCAGTCATTAATCTCTTTGGAGGCACTGACGTTGACAATGATGAAGGCACCCTTACTGAATTTGAAAAATTCAAAAATGATTTTGTGGTAACAGAAAACGGCAAATTCAAAAAAGCCAAAAGATTGATCAATGAAGCCAACTTGGTTTTTTGGGTAGATCAAGCGTTTACACAAGGTCAGGAACCGGATAGAATCTACATTTATGATACAAAAAACAAAATTCCTCTAGCCGATTATAATTTCGATTCTGCAGATATGGTTGACGCCAATAATTCTAGAATCAATCATCTTGGTAAATTACAAAGGGAAACTGATGTCAAGGATTCGGAAGGCGTGAAGTACAAAATCAAAATTACTGAACATATCAAGAATCTTTTATTAAGAGACTCCTCAAACGTAAGCCTGGGCTTAACAGTTTCGTTAAACGTCAATACAGAAGTCACTAATGAGGGCAAACCAAGAGCACAAAAATCCATTCTATCCTCCAACAACAGTCCAGTTAAATCATTACCTGTTAGCGACATACCATCTCCAAAAGGAACAGTTTTATATGGTAATAAGGTAAATGATGAGAATAAAAAATTATATTTGGAGATATTTTATACTGAACCAAACAACTAAATATTATGTGTGGAATTGTTGGATACATAGGTCATAGAGAGGCTTACCCGATTGTTTTAAAAGGATTACAACGCCTAGAATACCGTGGCTATGACAGCGCCGGTATTGCCTTGTATGATGGCAAGGACCTCAATATGTGCAAAACAAAAGGCAAGGTTGCCGATTTGCAAGAGCGTTTAGAAAAAGAAATGTCAACTAGCGGAAATCTGGGGATCGGACACACCCGTTGGGCCACACATGGTGTTCCCAATGATGTGAATTCCCACCCACATTTTTCCAATTCTGGTAATTTGGCCATCATTCATAATGGGATCATTGAAAATTATGACGCCTTAAAAAAAGAATTGAGTACGCGCGGCTATACGTTTCAATCAGATACAGATACGGAAGTATTGATCAATCTGATTGAAGATGTCATGATCAATGAAAAAATACAACTAGGAAAAGCAGTTCAAATAGCCCTCAACCAAGTTGTTGGCGCTTATGCGATCGCTGTGTTTGATAAAACCAAACCCAATGAAATTGTTGTAGCCAAATTAGGTAGTCCGTTGGCTATTGGGATTGGCGAAGGCGAGTTTTTTATTGCCAGTGATGCTTCTCCATTCATTGAATATACTGAAAACGCCATCTATCTGGAAGATGAAGAAATGGCCATTATCAGATTGGATAAAGATATTAAAATCAGAAAAATCCAAGATGACTCTTTAGTTAATCCTTACATTCAAAAATTACAGCTCAATTTAGAACAGATCGAAAAAGGTGGCTATGAGCACTTTATGTTAAAGGAAATTTACGAACAACCTTTAGCGATAAAAGATACCTATAGGGGCCGATTGTTAGTGAATGAAGGCATCATAAAAATGGCAGGTGTTGAAGATAACATGAAGCGTTTTCTTAATGCCGACCGTATTATCATTGTGGCCTGCGGCACTTCATGGCATGCTGGATTAGTAGCCGAGTACATTTTTGAAGACCTGGCCAGAATCCCAGTGGAAGTAGAGTATGCTTCAGAATTTAGATATCGAAACCCAGTCATTACCGAAAAAGATGTGGTGATCTCCATTTCACAATCAGGTGAAACTGCCGATACTTTAGCCGCTATTAAATTAGCAAAATCGAAAGGTGCTTTTGTATTTGGAGTCTGTAATGTCGTCGGTTCATCTATCGCAAGAGAAACCCAAGCGGGCGCATACACACATGCGGGCCCAGAAATTGGGGTGGCTTCTACTAAAGCATTTACCACTCAAATTACAGTCTTAACCTTAATCGCATTGCGTTTGGCAAGAGCCAAAGGCACCATGTCAAGTACGGACTATCGCAGACAGTTACAAGAATTGGAGCTTATCCCAGAAAAAGTGAAAATTGCTTTAAAAGCAGATAAACATATACAAGAAATAGCTCGAACTTATAAAGATTCACCTAATATGCTTTATTTAGGTAGAGGCTATAACTTCCCTGTAGCTTTAGAAGGTGCTTTAAAACTTAAGGAAATCTCGTACATTCACGCCGAAGGCTATCCTGCTGCCGAAATGAAACATGGCCCTATTGCGCTTATCGATGAAAACATGCCAGTCATAATTGTGGCGACTAAAAAAGGACATTACGATAAAATAGTAAGTAACATTCAAGAGATTAAAGCGCGAAAAGGAAAAATTATCGCCATTGTAACCGAAGGTGACGAACACGTGAGAGAGCTTGCCGATTACGTAATTGAAGTTCCTGAAACCTTGGAGAATCTATCCCCTTTATTGACGACCATTCCGTTGCAATTATTATCTTATCATATTGCAGTAATGCTAGGAAAAAACGTGGATCAACCACGAAATCTTGCGAAGTCAGTAACTGTAGAATAACCATCATTTCAGAATTATTGTTCTGAAATGATTGAGTATAACAAAAGGCTAAAAACTATTTAATTATAGTTTTTAGCCTTTTTAATTTAATAAATCCTATAAATAACTGCCGATTATTTATCAAATAATACTATGCACGCATAATTTTGTATAAAAATAATTCAAAGTATCATTTTATTATTTATATTGGTATCCACAATCAACTAACTCCCTAAAATGAAAACAATTCTTAAGATTATGATGCTGCTAAGTGTTGCTCTAACTTATGCGCAAACAACAGTAAAAGGACACGTAACAGATGCCACTGGCCAACCGTTACCAGGAGCCAATGTGATTATTGTAGGCACATCAACTGGGACGGTAACCGACTTTGACGGAAACTATATTTTAAACGCTTCTCAAAAACCACCATTTTCTATTCAAGTAAGTAGTGTTGGTTTTGAAACTATAACTAAGCAAGTGACCGCAACAACTCAAACCCTTGATTTCAAACTGAACGAAGGTACGTCTCTGGATGAAGTAGTTATTTCTGCCTCAAGAACGCCAGAACGTGTGTTCGAATCGCCAGTAACTGTTGAAAGGTTTGGTCTCAAAGAAATCAATAACACGGCTTCCGCCGGTTTTTACGACGGATTGGAAAATTTAAAAGGTGTTGATGTCAACATGAACAGTTTAACCTTCAAATCGATTAACACCAGAGGCTTTGCCACCTTTGCCAACACGCGTTTTATGCAATTGGTAGATGGTATGGACAACGCAGCACCAGCTTTAAACTTCCCAATTGGCAACTTAGTAGGGATGAACGAAACGGACGTCCTAAGTGTTGAAATCCTTCCGGGTGCAGCTTCTGCATTATACGGTGCGAATGCCTTTAACGGTATTCTTTTTATGCGCAGTAAAAACCCTTTCGACTTTCAAGGTATTAGTGGTTACCACAAACAGGGGTTCACATCCCAAGATGCTGCTGGAGATAACACCTACCGAGATTCTGGACTAAGAATGGCTTATAAATTCAGCGATTACTTCGCAGCCAAAGTTAACTTCGGCTGGTTAAAAGGAACCGACTGGACCGCTAACAACTACCGTGGAAAACCTGGAACTGGAGCTACTCGAGCAAGTTTAGATTATGATGGCTATAATATCTATGGTGATGAAGTGTCAACTAATATTAACGGTGTTGCACAAACATTAGAAAAAATGGGCCTTATTCCAGCCGGTGCTAGTGCAATAGTTCCTTCTGTTGTTGTGAGCAGAACAGGTTATGAAGAGCGCGATTTAACAAATTATAACGCAGAAAGCATTAAGGCAGACTGGGGACTTTACTTACGCCCATGGGCCAATGATTTCGAAATCCAATACGTTGGTAAAATAGGTACAGGTAGTACCATTTACCAAGGTACCAACCGCTATAACATCAATGGTTTTACCCAACAACAACATAAAATCGAATTAAAAAACAACAACTTCTTTTTAAGAGGATACGTTGTAGCAGATAAAGCTGGAGATTCTTACGACATGGTCTTTACGGGAATTAACGTGAACAGAACATGGAAGCCAGACGCCACATGGTTTGGAGAGTATGCAGGCACTTATTTACAGTCCACTTTGGGCGGGGCTACAGATGCTCAAGCTCATGCCTTAGCAAGACAAACTGCAGAGACGGGACGTTTGATACCAGGTACTCCAGAATTTAAATCGGCTTTTAATACGGTAATTGGCAATCCTGATTTAGCACAAGGATCTCAATTTAGAGATGCCTCTAAATATTATCATGCGGATGCCAATTACAATTTTTCACACTTATGGAATGTTATTGACATTCAAGTTGGTGGATCTTACAGACAATACAATTTAAATTCATTCGGAACTATTTATACTGACTTTGATGGTCCGATCGATTATTCTGAATATGGCGCATATACCCAATTACAAAAGGAATTAAGTCTTGGTGGCGATATGAAAGTAAAATTAACAGGATCCTTACGCTATGACAAATCTGAGTTTTTTGAAGGGTTTTTGTCTCCAAGACTTTCTGCAGGTTGGACCGTAAATCAAAGCCATAACATCAGAGCTTCAGTACAAACAGGATTTAGAAATCCAACCACTCAAGATTTATTCATTGGCTTAGACGCTGGTAGAGCAATTTTAGTTGGATCTGCACCTTCTAACCTGGATCGCTATGTTAGAACTTATGCCATCAGTACTGCTGGTCAAATAGGATTCGGACAACCTGCAACCATCACCCAAACTGGTGGAGCTGGGTATACCAATTCCTATTTGGCATCTTCAGTTCAAGCTTTTGCAGCCACAGGTAATCCAGCACTTTTAGAAGTTGGAAATCCGGATCTTGTTCAACCTGAAAAAATTACTTCAGCAGAAATCGGATATCGCGGAAAGGTCAATAAAGTTGTTTTTGACATGAGTGTTTACTATAACAAATACAAAGATTTTATCTCTAGTGAAGTTGTTATTGCACCTTTCTACGGCACCGCTGGAGACGGTGGATTATCAATCATGGCTATTGCAAATGGTGACTATAAAGCCTATTCACTCTATACTAATTCCCAAGCAGACGTTAACTCATACGGTGGCTCAATAGGCTTAGAAACTAAAGTTTTTGGAAACTTTGATTTAGGAGGAAGCTATACCTACACGAAACAAGATTTCGATCAAGCAGCATTTCCTGATTTCAAAACAAGTTTCAACACTCCGTTACATAAAGCAAAAGTTAACTTTGGCAACACTGATTTGTTTAAGAATTTCGGATTTAACGCTGCATGGAGATGGAGTGACAAATACTTCTGGCAAGCTACATTTGGAGATGGCCATATCCCTGCTTACCACACGCTTGATGCCCAGTTAAATTTGACAGTGCCTTCTTTGAAATCTATCTTTAAGGTAGGCGCGACCAATGTTCTTGGTGAAGAGTACTTTACAGCGATTGGTACAGGTTCTATTGGTTCTATGTACTATGTATCTTGGACTATTAACAACTTCTAAAACAAAAAATAAAATGAAAAATATAAAATATTTACTGCTGTCCGCTCTTTTAGTTGTTTTTACAGCGTGTAGTGACGATGAGTATGATCACACCCCAGATGCCGAAGCATTACCAGAGCTAACCGCTGGTTCAGCAAATTTTTCAAAATATGTTGCTGTAGGAGCTTCTTTTACCGCAGGTTATGCTGACGGAGCCGTATTCATTGCAAGTCAAACCAATTCCTTTCCAAATATTTTAAACCAACAGTTCACTACTGTTGGTGGGGGCTCTTTTACCCAACCTTTAAAGAAAGATAATATTGGTGGATTACTTTTTAGCGGCAACGTAATTGCTAATCCACGATTATTTTTCAATGGTACTGGACCGCAACTGTTAGCGGCAACGCCAACAACAGAAGTCTCAAATATACTCACTGGACCATTTAATAACCTGGGAGTTCCTGGTGCGAAAAGCTTTCATTTTGTAGCTCCTGGCTATGGAAATGTGGCTGGAGTTCCAGTTGGAAAAGCAAATCCATATTTTGCTAGAATGGCGTCCAGCGCAAATACAACAATTATTGCGGATGCGCTTGCACAAAACCCTACATTTTTTACACTTTCTGAAGTTGGAGGAAATGATGTTTTAGCTTATGCGACTTCTGGTGGAACCGGAGTTTATCAAGTAGGTAATATGGATCCGGCCACCTACGGTGGAAACGATATCACTGATCCCACTGTGTTTGCAGCTGCATTTCAAGCGTCAGTTGGCGCATTGACTTCTAAGGGAGCAAAAGGTGTGGTTACTAATGTACCTTATATTACAAACTTACCACATTTCACAACGGTACCATATAATCCACTTAGCCCAGCTAATCCATCCTTCGGACCACAAATCCCGATGTTGAACACTATTTTTGGCGCTTTAAATCAAATATTTGAGGCCATCGATCCATCTAGAGTTATTGTTTTCTCGCAAACTGCAGCAAGTGCCGTGGTTATTTATGACGAAGATTTAATTAACATCGCCCCTCAAATTGCTGGTGCTTTAAATGCAAGTCCAACCTTTCCAGCTTTTGTTGCACAATTCGGTTTACCTGCTCAAGCAGCACCTATAGTTGCAGGCCTATTGGCCAATACTTACGGACAAGCGAGACAGGCCACAAAAAATGACTTATTGGTTTTACCAAGTAGCACCGTTATTGGCACTGTTAATATGAGCTCAGTAAAGTCATTGATGGGACAAGGACTATCTCAAGAATTGGCAGGTCAATTTTCAGTAGAAGGTGTTACATTGCCTTTAGCAGACAAATGGGTGTTAACGCCTCAAGAACAATTGAATGTAAAAACTGCTACAGACTTGTACAATCAATCCATTGCAGCGGTAGCCAACCAATATGATTTAGCGATTGTAGATTTTAAGTCTATTTTGCAAACGGCTTCCACTACGGGATATACCGATGGTAAATTTAAATTTACCACAAAATTAGTTACAGGTGGTCTTGTAAGTTTAGATGGCATCCATTTAACATCAAGAGGCTATGCAGTCATGGCAAACGCATTTTTAAAAGCTATTGATGCCAAGTATGGATCCAATTTTGTAGCCGCTGGCGTTAAGGCAGATGTAGGAAATTATCCAACAAACTACAGCGCAACATTTAGATAAAAAAAACTTAAATTTCGATAATAAAACACCTTTCCAAAGAAGGTGTTTTTTTATGCTTAAAAAAGGCTTAAAAGGGTTTCCCTTTTTAATTAAAAACATATATCTTTGCAGCGCGAAAAATAACAGACTCAACATGTTTGCGTAAAGATGTTTTCGTATATTATTCAATTCAACATTAAACATATAAGTAATGTCAAAAGTTACAGGTAAAGTTGCACAAATCGTTGGTCCAGTTATCGACGTAGCGTTTGAAGCGGGTTCAGAGCTTCCAAAAATCTATGATTCTTTAGAAATTAAAAGACCTGACGGTTCTTTATTGGTACTAGAAGTTCAATCTCATATTGGTGAAGATACTGTTCGTACCATTGCTATGGATTCTTCTGACGGATTGAGCCGAGGCACTGAAGTTGTGGCTACTGGCGCTCCAATTCAAATGCCAATTGGCGATGATGTTTACGGTCGTTTGTTTAATGTTATTGGTGATGCTATCGACGGATTGGGTGATTTACCTAAAGCAGGTAACGCTGGTTTACCGATCCACAGACAGGCACCTAAATTTGAAGATCTTTCAACTTCTACAGAAGTTTTATTCACGGGTATCAAAGTTATCGATTTGATTGAGCCTTATGCAAAAGGTGGTAAAATTGGTTTGTTTGGTGGTGCTGGTGTTGGTAAAACGGTATTGATCCAGGAGTTGATTAACAATATTGCAAAAGGTCACGGTGGACTTTCAGTATTTGCTGGAGTTGGAGAAAGAACTCGTGAAGGAAATGACCTTTTGAGAGAGATGCTCGAGTCAGGCATTATTAGATATGGTGACGACTTCATGCAGTCCATGGAAGAAGGCGGATGGGATTTATCTAAAGTAGATAAATCGGTGATGAAAGAGTCTAAAGCAACTTTCGTTTTTGGACAAATGAACGAACCTCCTGGAGCTCGTGCTCGTGTGGCTTTATCAGGACTGACTATTGCTGAGTATTTCCGTGATGGTGCTGGTGAAGGACAAGGAAAAGACGTATTATTTTTCGTTGATAATATCTTCCGTTTTACACAAGCGGGTTCTGAAGTATCGGCATTATTAGGTCGTATGCCATCTGCGGTAGGTTACCAACCAACATTGGCAACTGAAATGGGTGCCATGCAAGAGCGTATTACATCCACAAAAAGAGGTTCAATTACATCGGTACAAGCGGTATATGTACCTGCGGATGACTTAACAGACCCTGCTCCTGCTACAACGTTTGCCCACTTAGATGCTACAACTGTATTATCTCGTAAAATTGCTGAGTTAGGAATTTACCCTGCTGTGGATCCATTGGATTCTACATCACGTATCCTAACTGCTGAAATTTTAGGAAACGAACATTACGACTGTGCACAACGCGTAAAAGAGTTATTGCAACGCTATAAAGAATTACAGGATATTATTGCTATTCTTGGGATGGAAGAACTATCTGAAGAAGATAAAATGGCTGTAGGACGTGCAAGACGTGTTCAACGTTTCTTGTCACAACCGTTCCACGTTGCTGAGCAATTTACAGGGATCCCTGGAGTATTGGTTGATATTAAAGAAACGATCAAAGGTTTCAACATGATTATGGATGGTGAATTAGATCACTTACCGGAATCTGCTTTCAACCTTAAAGGAACCATTGACGAGGCGATCGAATCTGGTGAGAAAATGCTTGCTGAAGCCTAAATAAGTAGGCAGTCATCAGTCTTCAGTCCTTAGTGACTGCCGACTGAAGACTGCGGACTGCAAACTATAAAAATATGTATTTAGAAATTGTATCCCCAGAAGCTTCACTTGTTAGCGGTAATGTTGAAAGCGTTACAGTTCCAGGTGTTGAGGGTGAATTCCAAATGTTAAACGGTCACGCGGCCATTGTTTCGCTTCTTGGAAAAGGAAAAGTAAAATTCAAAGGCAGTGCAACTATTGCAGAAAGCCACGCGGATAACTTTACTCAAGAAAACGGAAGTTGGGTGATGCAAATCAACAGCGGTACCGTTGAAATGAAAGACAATAAAGTGATTGTATTGGTTGACTAATCAAGACGATCTTATTACAAATAAAAAAATCACGCCCAAAAGCGTGATTTTTTTGCTTTTATACCATGAATCTCTGCTTAAACCGTCTTCGTATATGAATGATTTTGAAACATTATAGGATAGTAATTCTTAATTTATATTCTTAGATAGGTTTGTAAAAAAACATTATTCGGACTTACTGTCGACTATTTTATCAGTGTATTGGACTTCAGGAACACTTCTTAATACTTTGTACTGAATACTTAGTACTGAGAAATCTCCTCTCCTCATCTATACTTTCGAGTTTAACCAACCT